>JAZOBR010000121.1:0-2497 GCA_045596105.1 Candidatus Ornithomonoglobus sp. | reverse complement strand
TGCTACCCTTGCAGTGAGTATTATTACATTTGCAGGCGGTATCTACACAAAGTACGTACTATAAGGTGTAGCACACTATTACTTAGCTATCCATGTTTTTTCTTTAAATTCCCCAAAGGGAAAGAGGTGAGTGAAACTGCTCACCTCTTTTCTCTATATCATAGCTTGCATTTTGCCGAAAATTGTGATATACTTTAATATGGGTAAGTTTATTCAATAATTTCTTTATAATTGTGACATTTTTACATTGAATTTGAAAAGAATTAATGATATAATAAAAGGTGACTTTTTTGATGAATATACGATTAGATTTAGAGTTTGACGGAACAGAATACTGCGGATGGCAAATCCAGCCTTACGCACCGACTGTCCAGGGAATATTAAAGGACGCAATAATGGCGGTTACGGGCGAGGATGTAATGCCTAAAGGCTCAAGCCGCACCGATTCGGGTGTACACGCCCGAGGCTATGTGTGTAACTTTCATTCAAACACCACCATTCCCTTGGACAAGCTACCTTATGCACTTAATACTCATTTGCCTGAAGATATTCGATGCAAGAGCGCCTCTGTGGCGGCAGATGACTTTATAGCATCAGGCTCAGCAAAGAAAAAGACTTATTGCTACACCATAGATAATAGCACCTTCGGGGATGTCTTTAAAAACCGCTTTGCATGGCATTACAAGTATCCCCTGAATGTAGAAAGTATGAAAGAGGCTTCAAAGCACTTTATCGGCACCCACGATTTTATTGGCTTTGCCGCAAGTGGCTTTAGTGTAAAAACAACCGTAAGAACAATTTATGAGCTAAAAGTTGAAAAAAAGGACAATATAATAACTATTGAGATAACAGGCAATGGTTTTCTATATAATATGGTGCGAATTATCGCAGGAACGCTTGTATATGTTGGCTCGGGCAAAATCGATGCCCACGAAATTCCTCAGATTATCGCATCAGGTGACCGCACGCGGGCAGGTATTACTGCACCCGCCCGAGGACTTTGCCTAAAGGAGGTGTTTTATTGATGGATAACAGAGATGAAGTCCTGAAAGATTTATTTCAATATTATGACAAGGAGCCTGATTCTCTTGACGAAACAATCGTTATGAAGCCTATGCAGGAACTTATGGCAGAGGACGAGGATCATATGGGTGATACTCTTGTGGTTGGTGATGTTTATGACGACGATACCGACCCTTGTGACGAATTCGGCGGAACACGACAGGTAGATATTTCATCACGCCGCCCCATCCCCGAGGAGGAGGTTTTCGGTACCCTTGATATTTCAGGCAGACGAATAGAAGTTCCCAAGCCCGCACCGGCACCGAGATACACTCGAAACCCTAATGATGACATTGATATTCCGGGTATAAGCCGAAAGAGGACTGTGGTTTTGGAGGTTCCCCCCACCCGACCAAAGGGAGTATGGTACAAGTTTAAACCGCTATGGGTCACAATGGTGATTTGTGTTGTGCTTTTTGGTGCATTCAAATTCTATATGACCGATACAGGTATCATCGGCACATACAAAAGAAACTTCTCATACAATATGTCTCTTATTATGAGAACTCTCGGTATTGAGAAGAAGAACGATATTGATGACCTTGAAATAGGAGGCGTAGTATCAGATTTTTTTACTACAACAGGGCTTAGTGTAACGGCATACGCCCGAGACAATGAGCGTCCTGAGTACAAAACCAATACAAATGTGCTGTCAACCGTCCCTATGCCGGGTGCTAAGAGTGCACAGTTTATGGCATACCGCGACGGTATAGTATGTGCAAAGTCAAACTACATTGCATATATAAACAAGAATGGTAAAATTGAATGGGAGTACCAGACTCCTATTTCAAAGCCCATTCTGTCCATTGCAGGAAAATACATTGCAATAGCAGGCGAAAACAGTACACAGTTAAACCTATACAAGGGTAAAGAGCTTGTTTACACCATCGAGGCCGAGCATAAGATAAAAACCTGCAACGTTTCTGAAAAGGGCGATGTAGCAATCGTTACCGATAAGACTGCATACAAGGGTGCGGTTTCCGTTTTTAACGTAAAGGGTGAGGAGGTTTTTTCCTGGATTTCAGGAGTAAACTACATAACCTCCGCAACTGTTACCAGAAACCGTCAGGTCAGCGTGTCACTTATCAGCACAGAAAATGACCTCAAGTCCTACGTAATGGTGTTTGACATATACTCAACCGACCCCATCGGCGGTTCAGAGTTCCAGAATACCTTAGTATTTGATATTGACAGCTACAAAAACTACACCTATGCATTTGCCGATAAATCCATTTCGGGCGTAAATGCAAATGGTGAAACCTTCTTTAATGTAGCCTACGGCAATAATGTGGAAATTACCCATACTGCCAATGACCGAAACGGTTGGTTGGCGGCATCCTATACCGATAACCATCTGCCCTACCTTAGTGTGTATACAAAAAAAGGTAAGCTAAGATACTCCATTGATATTGAAGGCTCACCTGAGCATCTTGCA
>JAZOBR010000120.1:0-4895 GCA_045596105.1 Candidatus Ornithomonoglobus sp. | reverse complement strand
CTTGAAAAAGCAAAGAGTACCGATACCCCTATCCTAATGCACAGCGACCAGGGTGTACAGTACTCATCAGCCGGTTATTGTAACCTGCTTAAATCATACCATGTAATTCAAAGTATGTCAAGAGCAGGAACACCAAGAGATAATGCAGTAATAGAATCTTTCTTCGGAAGATTCAAAGATGTACTGCGTTCACACTACCGGTATTGGGAATGTGATGACATACAAAAAGTTATTGACGAAGCTGTGCATTACTTTAACTACATAAAACCTTTACGAAAGCTAAAAAGAAAACCGACTGTTCAATACAGACTTGAACAGGCAGCTTAAATTATTCTTTTTTGTGTCTACAAAGTATTGACTACTTCATCACTGATATGCCTTATTTTTTATACACCAAATATTAACTTAACAATCCCTACCAATGCCTTCGGAACACGTTTTACAACTACTTTCATAATATGACACACTCCTTTACCACTTAAAAAGACATATGTAACCTAAAAGTAACAGCATAACAAATTCGATTGCCGCCAATAGTGAAACAGGGCAGAACATACCGATAATGATGCCGATTGAAAAGGTCAGGATTGATAACCCTATTGCTTTTGCGGCGCCACACATGCAAAGATTTACCATAATAAAATCCCCCCTCCGTTACAATATACTATGCAACGGACGGAGGGATTGTTATTAAAATTTATGCTCGGTTTTCCATTTCTTCGAAAATATCGTTCCAGGTCATATCGTTATCCACAAGCATAACTGAAAGATGATAAAGCAAATCTGCAGTTTCATACTTAATCTCGTCCTTATTGCGGTTTTTGCCTGCGATAACAACCTCTGCGGCCTCTTCACCGACCTTTTTAAGAATTTTATCCTCACCCTTGTTGAACAGGTAGTTTGTGTAGGAATCATCGTCAGGATTATACTTTCTGTCGATAATAACTGCCTGCTCGCGCATAAGAATATCAGATACCCTGCCCGTAGATGTGTCCTCAACTAAATTGTCCTCGTCGATTGCACGATAAAAGCATGAACGATTATTTGTATGACAAGCGGGACCGTCGGGTCGTGCTAATACCACAAGACAATCTCCGTCACAATCAACCTTTATTTTTTCAACATTCATATAGTGACCTGATGTGCCACCCTTAACCCATACCTCATTTCTTGAACGTGAGAAGAAGGTAGCCTTCTTGGTTTCAAGTGTCATTTTCAAGGTGTCGGCAGTCATATAAGCAACCATCAAAACCTCTTTTGTTGTTGCATCCTGAACAACTGCAGGTATAAGACCCTTATCGTCAAATTTAAGCTCTTTTAATATGTTTTCCATCGAATTATACCATCCTTAGTTTAATTTCATTAATTTCCAGTTTTTAGCTATGTACTCTGCACCTGAAATGATTGTGAATACAACGGATATCCATACAAGAATCTGTGTGATAACAACAGAAACCTCGTAGGGGACAAACGATACGCACATCAGTATAATACCAACGATAATTGAAATCATCTGTGATACTGTCTTTAGCTTACCCCAGAAGCTTGCGGCAATAACCGCACCCTCGGCTGCAGCCGCGAGACGAATCCCTGATACTGCAAACTCACGAACAAGGATAATAAATACAGGCCATGCACCTATTATATCCTTTTCCATAAATACCAAAAATGCAGAAGTTGTAAGCATCTTATCGGCTAATGGGTCTGCAAACTTACCGAAGGTTGTAACCATATTTCTGCTTCTTGCAATTTGTCCATCAAGCATATCTGTAATAGATGCAAGGATAAAAACAATAAGTCCTACAATATTAGCCCAAAGAGTATTTATTGACATAAATGCAATAAATATTGGGACTAAAATAACTCTTAGTATAGTAAATTTATTTGCTAAATTCATTATCTTCTCTCCTTTATCTAACTCTTTCACCTGTAAGGTCATATTCAGATGCGTCAAGAATCTTGACAGTGATTATATCACCAGGGGAAACCTCGTCCTCGGTGCCAAAATAAACCTTACCGTCAACATCTATGCTATCGCCTCTGCTCCTGCCGTAGAACAGGTAATTATACTCGTCATAGCCCTCAACAAGAACTTCGATTTCTGTACCGATTTTGCTCTGATTAAGCTCAAGTGAGATACCCTGCTGTAACTGCATCAGTTTATCAAGACGTTTCTGCTTCTTTCTGGGTTTTATCTGTTTTTCAAACTCTGCAGCAGGAGTGCCCTCCTCCTGAGAATATGCAAAAACTCCCATTCTGTCAAAGCGTGTACGCCTTACGAATTCGTACAGGTTATCAAAATGCTCGTCCGTCTCACCGGGAAAACCGACTATAATTGATGTTCTTATATAGCTGTTTTTAAGGGTCTTACGGATGTAGTTGATTTTCTCTTCAATTTCCGCAACAGTTGTTCTTCGAGCCATACGGCGTAATATGTAATTGTCGGCGTGCTGAATGGGCATATCGATGTAGTTGCATATTTTATCGTATTTTGCCATGGTGTCAATAAGCTCCTTGGTGATAGCCTCTGCATAGTAGTAATGGATACGAATCCATTCAATCCCGTCCACCTTAACAAGCTCATCTAATAAAGCCGACAGAGTAGTATCTATATCCTTACCGTAGCGTGTAGTATCCTGAGCAATAAGAATAAGCTCTTTTACACCGCGGTCTGCCAAAGCCTTTGCCTCATTAATTATATCCTTCGGGCTTCTGCTGCGGAAATGACCTCGGATTTTAGGAATTGCACAGTAGGTGCAGTTATTATCGCAACCATCAGCAATCTTAAGGTATGCCGAATAGGGTGGAGTAAGAAGAGTTCTTGGTAGCTCGCACTCAGGTGTGCGGTCTATATGCCCTGTGATAACAGGTTTTTTGCCCTCTTCAAATGAAGTCTTTATAATTTCTGCGATTTTGTCGTAATCACCTGTACCTAGAACTGCATCAATTTCAGGCAGCGAATCTAATATATTATCTTTGTAGCGTTCTGCAAGACAGCCTGTAACAATAAGCTTCTGGCATCTGCCACTTGTTTTATATTCTGCCATTTCTAATATGGCACCAATTGATTCCTGCTTTGCTGAGTCGATAAATCCGCAGGTGTTAACGATTATAATATCGGCATCTTCGGGATTTACAACTATACTGCAACCATCATCTGATAATATAGAAAGCATTGTTTCAGCATCGGTCTGGTTTTTGGCACAGCCGAGAGAAACTAGTCCTATGTTATATGTCATAGACTTAATCAGTCCTTTCCTCAATTTGTCGTATTGCATCCTTTATATCATACAAATCATAACCGCGATATGCAAAATATCTCATACACTTATCCTTGTTTTTAATTGAAAAGTCACCCTTGAGTTTCCTTTCAAGAAGGGTAATAAGATTTTCTGCCTCTTTATCAGGATTAAGGTCTTGTAAAACCTCCTCAATGATGTAATCATCGATACCCTTTGCCTTAAGCTCTGCCCTGATACGGCGTATACCGAACTTTTTAAGATGTATTAAATCATTTGCCTTTGCCCGTGCATAGGCCTGGTCATTTAGAAATCCGTATCGTTGACAAAATTCCACAACCCCCATAATGTGCTCTTCCTTTGCACCGCGGTGGCGTAGCTTGTCCTTTAATTCGTACTCTGAATGTGAACGGAACTCAAGAAGGCGCAATGCCTTTTCCTTCACATCCTCATATGTATCTAATGTCTTTTGCTTTCTCATATTATTTGTTCAAGGTAAAATAACCAAAGGGTATACTGAAATCTATACCGCCGATTACCTTTTCCTTGTAGTCATTATATAAGTTTTCATAACCGCTTGTTATATGCTCTGAGCCAATTCCGTAGGATAGGGACAGATATGCTTCAACGAATGCGGACAGATGGTCACATCCGCGGATTATCTGTCCGTCAATGGGATTATATCTGTCATCGTTATAGCTTGAGTTAATTTCATCGGAGCTTGTTGATTTAACCACATCGTAAAGAATGATTTTTGAATCAAACTCGTCCTTTGTATAGTAGGTCATTTCGCTATGCCACGCCTTAGGAAGCATAGGGAATACAACCTTTTGCATCTGCTCAGTTTCAATTTCAGATAAAATTTTACCAAGTCCCTCAACAGATTTTTTGATGGGGGAGACAATGTCTCTTGTCAATGCCTCGGGAATGTCGTGGAACAAGCCTGAGAAAAAGTTGTTGACAAGTCTTGTTTTACAGGGGTTGTCAAGCTCAAGTGTCATAAAGTATGACAGAATCGCAACAACAAGCATATGTCCCATTACATTGGTTTCGGGCATTCTTACTGCCTTTGACCAGCGTTGTTGATAACGAAGCTTTGCCACAAGACGCATAAAGTCCTGAAGGTATGCATCACGAGTGAACATCTCATAGCCCTCAAATGTGTTACAGGATTTTAAATTATCATAGATACCCCATTTAACCTTCTCAATATCATAGGTTGTCTGGTTCATAGGATAGATAATCTTAAACTCCCAATCACTTGCGAAATAGTGAGCCGCCTTAAGGACCTTTCTTTCAAGTGAAGCGTAGCTTTCATCCCTGAAATAAAGCTTAAGTCTGTCAAAGAAGCCGCCACCAATATTTGCCATTGACGGCTCTAACTGGTTTATAACCCATTGGTTAATATCAATGCCCTTCTCACGCATAAGCTTATGGTAGATGGGTGGCTTTATATCTGTCAGGATTGCTCTGTGGAAGAACTCTGCAATACCGCCTTCGATAAGCTTCTGCATATCCACCTTCTCGGCACCGCAATCATTCTCACATTTTGCCAGAACATATGCATATACCATCTTATGTGCCTGCTTATCAAGCTCGGTAAAGCCTGTTGCAGGACGAATATGGTCATTCCATCTTTTGATGGAGGCAGTCTCA
>JAZOBR010000119.1:0-9272 GCA_045596105.1 Candidatus Ornithomonoglobus sp. | reverse complement strand
TAAATCTGTTGAATGGATAGTGCTAAAGGATACTGAATATGCCCCTTCTAATCCGACAGATATAAGGATAAAGGAACTTCTTGAGGAAAATGGTGGCGGTTGTGACATATATTCCTTACGCTCATATTTTGAGAGGGATATAAAGGCAAGGCTTAATTTTCTTGAGGATAATTCTGTTATTGAAAGAGAGTATCGTCATACCCGCGAGGTAAATAAGCGTAAAATACGAGCTGTCCGCCTTGCTTGTGATGAAGAACGCTATGATGCTTTTATGGAAAGCTCACGTTCTTTGATACAGAAGAGGATGATGTCAATTCTCAACGATAATGAGTTTATATCAACTGCAGATATAGTTCGTTTTTCTATGGGCAACTATTGTGCATTGCAGACATTGGTTAAGAACGGTCTTGTGGAATTATTTGATATAACAGTTGAGAGACACGCATATGATGAAAATGTTTTGAGGACAGATTCCTTGGTACCTACAAAGGAACAAGAGGTTGCTATTACAAGGATTTGTGAATCTATTGATGGTGATGAGCCACACAATATCTTATTACATGGCGTTACAGGCAGCGGAAAAACAGAGGTCTTTTTACAGGTAATTGAGCATTCCTTAAAAAAAGGAAAGAGTGCTTTGGTATTAGTGCCTGAAATTTCCTTGACACCACAAATGGTTTCAAGATTTACAAGCCGTTTTGGGAAGCGTATTGCCATTTTGCACAGTGCTTTATCGTTAGGTGAGAGATATGACCAGTGGTCAAGAATAATGCGTAATGAGGCTGATATTGTTATCGGTGCAAGAAGTGCAGTGTTTGCACCCCTTGATAATATAGGTGTAATTATAATTGATGAGGAGCATTCAGAAACCTATAAATCAGAAATGAGTCCCCGATACCACGCCCGTGAGGTTGCCATTAAGAGGGCAGAGCATTTTAACGCGGTTACTGTTATGGCGTCGGCAACTCCAAGCATTGAGAGTTATCGTGATGCATTATCGGGCGAGTACGAGCTCATTGAAATGAAGACAAGGTATAATAAAAATGTTATGCCTGAAATTTCGATTGTAGATATGCGTGAAGAGTTGACCTCGGGCAACAAGAGTATGTTTTCAAAGACCCTGTATAATGCAATTCGTGAGAATATAGACAAGGGTGAGCAAACTATACTTCTAATGAACAGGCGTGGTTTTTCCACCTTTGTTTCCTGCAGAAAATGTGGTTTTGTGCCATTGTGTCCCAATTGCAATATATCCTTGACATATCACAAGTACGATGACTCATTAAAGTGTCATTACTGTGGCTTTAAGCAACCGAACTATAAGGTATGTCCCTTGTGTGACAGTAAGTACATTCGATATTTTGGCGGTGGAACACAAAGGGTTGAGGAGGAGATTAAGACATTGTTCCCTGATGCATCAACCATCCGTTTTGATGCAGATTCAACTTCAGGTAAAAATGCACATAAAAAAATCCTTGACAAATTTGCAAGTGAAAAAATTGATATTATGATTGGCACACAGATGGTTGCTAAGGGTCTTGATTTTGCCAATGTAACCCTTGTGGGAGTTATGAGTGCCGATACAATGTTGCACATAAATGATTTTCGAAGCGGTGAGAGGACATTTGATTTGCTTGAACAGGTTTCGGGCAGAGCAGGGAGAGGTGACAAGCCAGGTCGTGCAATTATCCAGACATATTCACCCGATAATTTCGCTATAGAGCTTGTCAGGACTCACAATTATCGAGAGTTTTTTAACAAGACTCAGGCAGAGAGAAAGGCAATGTGGTATCCGCCGTTTTCCGAAATAATTGCAGTTCGATTCAGCGGTGATGATAATGATACTACCAGACTTGCGGCTTTCAGGTTTAAGGATGCATTCGGAGACATAAACAAGATAGAAAAGCGTCTTGCGGTGTTAGGTCCCATTCCGTCGATGTTATCAAGAATCAAGAATAAATATCGTTGGCAAATTTTATACAAGTGTGAGAATGCTGATGATTTCAATACAAAAATTATGTCAGCTCACGATGAGGTTAAAAATGATAAAATATTAGGGGATGTTCAGATTTCTATTGATAAAAATCCCATGAGCATCTATTAGGAGGAGATTTAATGGCATTACGTCAAATCAGAATGAGAGATGACGAAATACTTACAAAAAGATGCAAGGAAGTAACAAAGTTTGATGATAAGCTTTGGATACTTCATGATGATATGTACGACACAATGCAGAAGGCAGAGGGTGTTGGACTTGCGGCCCCTCAGGTAGGAATTCTTAAAAGAGCCGTCATTATTGATATAGGTGAGGGGAGAATTGAGCTAATTAACCCTGTTATAGTTGATACTGACGGCACTCAGAATGGAGCAGAGGGTTGTCTTAGCTTCCCCGGTATTTTTGGTGAGGTTGAGAGACCAAACTATGTTAAGATAAAGGCTCAGGACAGAAACGGTAAAGAATTTACCCTCGAGGGAACAGAGCTGTTAGCGCGTGCGATGTGTCACGAGTGTGACCATCTTGATGGAGTTGTGTTTACATCTCACGTAACAAAATACGTTGATTAAAGGACGGATTTATGAAAATATTATTTATGGGTACACCTGATTTTGCATCAGTAATACTTGATAAACTTACAAAGACTGATAATGAGGTGGTTGGTGCAGTTTCTCAACCTGATAAACCAAAGGGTAGAGGACATAAACTTGTGCCGACAGAAGTTAAGGTTAAGGCAGAGGAGCTTGGTATAGTATGCTATCAGCCTGAGACCTTGAAAAATGAGGCGTTTTTACAAACGCTTGAGGAATTAAAGCCTGATATGATTGTTGTTGCGGCATACGGTAGAATACTTCCTCAATATATACTTGATTACCCGAAATACGGATGTATTAATGTGCATGCCTCATTACTGCCCAAATATCGCGGAGCGGCACCAATTCAGCGTTCTGTCATCAATGGTGATAAAACAACAGGCGTTTCGATTATGAAGATGGAGGCAGGACTTGACACAGGTGATGTGATTTCGGTTTGCCAGACACCTATCGGTGAATATGAAACCGCGGGAGAACTTTTTGACAGATTAGCCGACATGGGTGCAGATTTGCTTGTTGATACAATTCCTCATATTGAGGATGGGAGTGCAATTTACACACCACAGGATAATAGCAAAAGCACATATGCTGATAAAATCACAAAGGAAACAGCAATTATTGACTTTAACTGTGACACAGACACTATTTCAAAACTTATTTGCGGTATGTCACCCTTCCCGGGTGCTGTTACATCCTACAAGGGAGAGACTCTCAAGGTGTATGAGGCAAGAAAAACACAGGGTAGCGGAAAATATGGAGAAATATTAGGCATTGACAAGGGAGAAGGTATGAAGGTGGCCACAAAGGACGGTGCGATATATTTTAAAACCGTTCAGTTTGCTGGTACGAAGCGTATGAATATTGAAGATTACGCAAGAGGCCACGAAATAGAGACAGGTGTAATTTTAGGGGAGGATTAAGTATGATTACTGCATTGGCATATTCGGCAGACAGTGCGTATTACGGGATGACAGGCTACGGCGGCATTGGTTTTGGTTGGTTTGACCCTACCTATATGCTTGTTATCATTGGTCTTGTTATAACAATGATTGCGTCAGCTAATGTAAATTCCACTTTTAATAAGTATGACAAGATAAGGTCGAGACGTGGTATAACAGGAGCAATGGCGGCAAGACGAATTCTTGATGCCAACGGATTACATCATATCAGAATTGAGCGTGTATCAGGTAATCTGACCGACCATTTCAGTCCGAAGGAGGGAGTTATACGACTTTCACAGTCTACGCATGATTCAGAGTCCATAGCGGCTCTCGGTGTTGCCGCACACGAATGTGGACATGCGGTACAGCATCAGGCAGGATATGTCCCAATCAAGGTCAGGAACTCAATTGTTCCCCTTGTAAATATCTGCAATCATTTATCAATTCCAATAATTTTAATAGGTATTATACTTGGTGCAACAGGACTTGCCATGTTTGGCGTAATTCTGTACAGTGCAGTATTTATGTTCCAGCTTGTTACATTACCCACTGAAACAAATGCAAGCAAGCGTGCAACGGAAACCCTATATCAGATGGGTATCCTTGATGAGGATGAGCTTCGCGGTACAAAAAAGGTATTAAGGGCGGCGGCAATGACATATTTTGCATCGGCGGCATCAACGGCACTTCAGTTACTTCGTTTGTTCTTGCTTGTTTCGGGCAATAGGAGACGCGATTGATAGGGGCAAGAGAGGCGGCATTATTAACCCTTAATGAAATATTTTATAATGGGAAATATTCAAATATTGCAGTAGGAGAAACCTTGGTAAAATGCCGCGGAATGGAGAAGAATGAGAAGGCGTTGTTTACAAATCTCGTTTATGGAGTTGTTTCCCGTCATTTCACAATTGAATATATAATTTCAAAATACTCATCAATTAAAACTAAAAAGCTTGCGAGATATGTAAAGCTAATATTGGAAATTGGCATATATCAGCTTTTGTATATGGATAAAATTCCTGAAAGCGCGGCAGTCAATGAAATGGTAAAGCTTTCAAAAAAATATTGCAAAAAAGGCTCTGATAGATTTGTAAATGCAGTATTGAGAAGTGTTTTAAGAGGTGGGGATATTGAATATCCCGAGGATACAGTTGAGACTTTATCGATAAAACATTCATTTAGTCCCGAAATGACAAGATTGTTTATTGAGCAGTTTGGCAAAGAGTCATCCGACAGAATAATGGCATCATTAAATGAAACACCCGAAATGCTTTTGCGTCCCAATTTATTAAAGACAGATGCAAATGCTCTTGCAACAAGACTTTGCGAGTCGGGTATTGATGCAGTTGTATGTGATGATGGACTTGTGTCTGTATCGGGGTTTGATGTTGTAAATAACATCGAATACAAGGACGGTTTATTCACACCTCAGGATAGAGGTGCCTACACTGCATCCCTTGTGCTTGCACCAAAGCAAGGTGACACAGTTATTGATATGTGTGCAGCCCCCGGCGGGAAAACAACGCATATTGCAGAGCTTATGGAGGACAGAGGAAGTATAATTGCTTTTGATATTCACCCTCATAAGTTAAAATTAATTGAAAATGCATCAAGAAGATTAGGATTGAATTGCATAACTGTAAAATCAGGTGATTCAACCAAGCTTTCTGAGGAATATGCTAATTTCTGCGATTGTGTTCTTTGTGATGTGCCCTGCTCGGGATGGGGTATAATTCGCAGAAAGCCTGATATAAAGCTTTCTCATACAGATCTTGATAATTTGTATGAGATTCAGAGTGCGATTCTTGATAATGGAGCAAGGTATCTTAAAAAGGGTGGAACACTTGTGTATTCTACCTGTACAATCAATAAATTTGAAAATGAGGAAAGAATAAACTCCTTCCTTGAAGAAAATGATAACTTTGAAAAGTTATTTGAAAAGACTTTTTATCCCGATCAGGATAATTCGGATGGATTTTATATTTGTAGGTTAATTAAAAAATGATAGATTTAAAGGATTTTAGCTATAGGGAGCTTGAGGAATTCATAGTTGGACTTGGTGAAAAGAAATTCAGAGCCAAGCAGATATATAAGTGGCTTCATCTTGGAGTAACCACATATGACGAAATGAGTGACATTTCAAAAAACTTTAGGGAAAAACTCAGTAGTATTAGCTATGTTTCAACCCTTGAAATTGAGGAAAAGTTTGTGTCGAAGCTTGATGATACTGTTAAATACCTCTTCCGTCTGCCTGACGGAAACTGTATTGAAAGTGTTGTTATGCGTTATCATCATGGCTTGACTATATGCATATCCTCGCAGGTTGGATGCAGAATGGGATGTAGATTTTGTGCATCCACAATCGGTGGCTTATATCGTTCCCTTACTGCAGGAGAAATACTTAATCAGGTTATATTTGCCCAGAAGGATTTGGGTGAACGAATTTCAAATATTGTAATTATGGGCATTGGAGAGCCTCTTGACAATTACGATAATATAGTTAAATTTCTACATAATGTAAATTATGAAAACGGACTTAATATTGGTATGAGGCATATAACGTTATCGACCTGCGGTGTTGTACCTGGGATTCGAAAGCTTGCAGATGAAAATATGCCCATAACATTAACAATTTCACTTCATGCACCTAATGACGAAATAAGAAGCGAGATTATGCCAATCAACAGAAAGTATAAGATTGATGAGCTTATGGATGCCTGTAAGTATTATTATGACAAGACTTGCAGACGAATCAGCTTTGAATACTCTCTTATCAGCGGAGTGAATGACAGTAAGGATAATGCGAAAGAGCTTGCAAGATTGGTAAAGCCACTTCATGCTCACATTAACCTTATTCCCCTTAATAATGTTGAGGAAAGAGATTATAAGAAGGGTACAAAGGCGCAAATTCAGGCATTCTTGAATTGCCTGACTGATTTGGGTGTTAATGCGACAATCAGGCGTGAGCTTGGCTCGGATATTTCTGCATCCTGCGGTCAGCTTCGTAAGAAAAATGCAAATATTATTGAATGAAAGGAGTATGTGTGTTGATAATAGAAGCCTTAACTGATATTGGGCGTGTGCGTAAAATCAATGAGGATACATATGGATTTTACACTTGCACTGAGTATTCCTATGCTATTGTATGCGATGGTATGGGCGGTCATCTTGCGGGTGAGGTTGCAAGTGAGCTTGCGGTTTCAACCATAAGCGAATATATTAAATCGAATCTGACAGTTGATTTAGATAAATTCCAGACAAAGGAAGTTATAAACAGAGCCTTTAAGCTTGCAAATTCAAAAATATACGACTACTCCTGCAATAATGAAAGTGTAATGGGTATGGGTACAACGGCAACACTTATATTGTTGCGTGGCGGTTATCTTACTTTTGCTCATGTAGGAGACTCAAGAGCATATATGATTGATAAAAAGCTTGTACAACTTACAAAGGACCATTCTTATGTACAGGAGCTTGTAAAACTCGGACAGATTACCCCTGAAGAGGCAAAGCATCATCCTCGTCGTAATATTATTACGCGTGCAATGGGCATCGAGGAGGATGTTAAGGTTGATATGGGTATTAAAGCATATAACGCTGAAAATGTCCTTATTTGTTCCGATGGCTTATATGAAGACATTGAGGATGAGGAATTGTTTGAAATTGTAACAGACAATTCGCAGAAGGATAGTGTTGACTTACTGGTTAAGCTTGCAAATGAGCGTGGCGGTAAGGATAATATCACCGCATTAATTATAAAGGGGGAATGAACTTATGTATAAAACAGACGAGCTTGTAGGCGTTGTTCTTAATGATAGATATAGTGTAATTGAAAAAATCGGTACAGGTGGTATGGCGGTAGTTTATAAGGTACACGATACCGTACTTGACCGAGATGTTGCAATAAAGGTTTTGCGTGATAATTATGAAACAGAGAGCGCAATTGTATCAAACTTTATAAAGGAGGCACGTTCATCTGCAAGCCTTGTGCATAGAAACGTTGTCTCAGTTTATGATGTATGTGAATTTGACGGCTTCAACTATATGGTAATGGAGCTTGTTGATGGTATTACCCTGAAGGAATACATTAAAAAGAATCCCAGATTACCATGGCAGGAGGCTTGTGATTACGCAATACAGATAGGTCAGGGTATTCAAGCGGCTCACGAGAGAAATATAATCCATCGTGACATAAAGCCACAGAATATTATTATGGACCCGACAGGTACACTTAAGGTTACTGATTTTGGTATTGCTAAGGCTGTGGAGGGTGACAAGTCTATTGTTGGCGGTACAGCTATGGGTAGTGTTCATTACATATCACCCGAGCAGGCAAAGGGTGGATACACAGATTTCCGTTCAGATATATACTCTCTTGGTATTGTTTTATATGAAATGCTTGCAGGTCGTGTACCTTTTGACGGTGATTCGCCTGTATCAGTTGCGTTAATGCATATTGAAGAGGAAGCACTTAATGTTAAGTGTGTGAATATAGACGTTCCCACTGACTTGGCATATGTCACAATGAAGGCTATGAATCGTGAGCCAGGGAAACGCTACCAGGAAATGCAGGAGTTTCTTGATGATTTGCGCGCAGTTCTTGCGGATGAAACGCTACCATCAAAGGAGAATGAGAGAATAGCCATTGAATCTCTTGAAAAGGACACTGATTTTGAACTGAATAAGGCTAGTGATGATGAAGCACAATCAAAGTCAAGAGTAAGAGAAAAAACAAAGGATCAGGTGCGTAAAAAGAAATCAGAAAGAAATGCAGTCTTGTTAGGTCTACTGACAATAGTTGCATTGGTGTTTATTGTACTTGGTGTAATATTTCTCTTTGCAAATCCCTTTGCGAAAAATGTACCTGATTTGACAGGCCTTACATTTGAAGAAGCCGACAGATTGGCTCAAAGATATGGTTATCGTATCAGTGACGATATTGAATATTCATTTTCGGATGATGTTGTGTTAAATACTGTCATTTCACAGTTCCCAGAAGCAGGGGCAGAGGCTCCCAAGCATGAGGGTATTAAGATTGTTATTTCTCTTGGTTCAACAGGCGGTGCGATTAAGGTGCCAAACATTACTAACACCAAGGTTGACGATGCTATTGCAAAAATTGGGTCTTTGAATCTTGTTTACAACATAGTATATGATTCAAGTGATGATGTAGAAATTGGTGTTGTAATCAGACAGACACCATTAGCAGGCACTCACGTGAATGAGGGTGATGTTGTTACTATTCATATCAGTAGCGGACAGAGTCTTGGTGAGGGTGAAACAAAGCAGGTAAAAACACCTTCACTTCAGATGCAGACAGAGGATGTTGCTCGTTCAATGATTATTGCAAATGGCTTGTCTGTTGGCTCTGTAACATATATGGAATCAGAGGCAGTTGAATCAGGTAAGGTTATCAAGCAAAAGCCTGATGCAGGTACTGTTGTGAAGAATGGCACACCTGTATCCTTGGTTGTTTCAAAGGAAATGCCTGAGGCGCAGGAAACTGAGGAGCCTAGTGATACTCCTGAGCCTGATGTGACACAGAAGCCTGCTGTAAGCGGGAATGTGGAGAGATATTCTGTTAGAATCCCTGATAATGCAGGGGATACTGTTCATGTAAAGATTGTCGCAAATGGTAATGTTATGCATGATAGCACTCATAAAAAGAGTGAGGGCGTAGTAGTTTGTGAAATAATTGGCAGTGGAAATGTGAGAATACAGACATATATCGATGGTGTTCTT
>JAZOBR010000118.1:0-2270 GCA_045596105.1 Candidatus Ornithomonoglobus sp. | reverse complement strand
CGACATGGCTACGATCCGACTTATTTCACAAATGATGTTAGCACCTCTTGCCTTTGCATGTTCCAATTCTTCAAGGATAAGAAATGCCGCACCCTCACTTAAAACAAAGCCATCGCGGTTTTTATCAAAGGGCTTTGATGCATGCTTGGGGTCATCGTTATTTGTCGACATAGCCTTCATATTACAAAAGCCCGAAAAGGCTGTAGGCGTTACCGTTGCCTCGCATCCACCTGCAATAATAACATCACAATCACCATACTGGATATGTCTCATAGCAGTACCAATTGCGTTTGTGCCCGATGCACACGCAGTTTGTACATTTTCATTTACACCTCTTGCATTGAACTTAATTGCAATGTAGCAAGGTGCAATATTACTAATCATCATCGGAATAAAGAACGGGCTTACTTTACCGGGACCCTTTTCAAGATAGTTCTTGTTCTGCTCTTCAAAAGTTTGTATACCACCTATGCCTGAGCCTGTAATACAACCCACTCTCCATGGGTCCTCTTTTTCCATATCGATGCCTGAATCATTCATAGCCTCAGTCGCGGCAATCATTGCAAACTGAGTGAATTTGTCCATCTTCCTTGCATCTTTCTTATCAATGAATTTCAGAACATCCAAATCCTTGATTTCACCTGCAATTTTAGTTTTCATCTCTGAAGCATCAAAGGATTTAACATAATCGATGCCGTTGACACCTGCCTTGATGTTAATCCAAAAGGTTTTGGCATCGTTTCCAATAGGTGTAACTGCGCCTATCCCTGTTACTACTACTCTTTTCATAACTTACTCCTATATATTTAAAATCGAAAAAGATAATTATTTGAATTTAAGTAAGAGGAATTCTGACGAATCCCTCTTACACCCAAGGCTTTACTTACGCATTCTCCTTGATATAATTCACAGCATCACCTACTGTACGAATCTTCTCTGCCTCCTCATCGGGAATCTCAAGGTCAAACTCTGTTTCAAGACCCATGATAAGCTCAACGATATCCAATGAATCAGCACCAAGATCATCAACGAATGACGCTTCCATAGTTACTGTCTCCTCATCAACACCAAGCTGGTCAACGATGACTGTTTTTACTCTCTCAAACTCCTCCATTTGTTGTGCACCTCCTTTCACAGTGTATAACAATAGTATATATGTATTTCCCCTTGGGGGCAAGCATATATCAAAAAAATTTACATTACAAGACCACCATCAACGCAAATTACTTGTCCTGTAATATATGACGACATATCTGAAGCTAAGAATGCAACAGTATCGGCAATATTTTCAACTGTGCCGAATTTTCCTAAAGGTATAGCATCAAAATACTGCTTTTTAACGTCATCTGACAATTTATCTGTCATTGCAGACTGAATAAATCCGGGTGCAACAGCATTGCAACGAATTCCTCTTGATGAAAATTCCTTTGCCGTTGTCTTAGTAAGACCAATCAAGCCTGCTTTAGATGCAACATAATTTGCCTGACCTGCATTTCCCATAACCCCCACAACTGAGGCAATGTTTATAATAGAACCACCTTTTGCTTTCATCATAGGACGTACAACTGTTTTAATGCAGTTAAATGCACCCTTTAGATTTATATCCATTACAAGGTCCCAATCCTCCTCACTCATTCTGAGCATTAAACCGTCTCTTGTAATACCTGCATTATTTACAAAAATATCAATTGCACCAAATTCATTTACAGTACCATCAATAAGCGCTTTTACATCATCAATATTTCTAACATCCCCCTTAATGCAGATAGAGCCAACGCCAAAAGACTTTATCTCTTCGCAGGTTGCATCTGCATCCTCAGATGAAGGAATATCATTTATAACAACATTAGCACCTAATGAAGCAAGCTTCAGGGCAATAGCCTTACCTATACCTCTTCCTGAGCCTGTAATAATGGCTGTTTTTCCTTTTAGCATATCTTTATCTCCTTACTCTGACAAACCGACAACTGTTCTTTCTAACGATGCCATATCTTCAACGTTAAATACTCGCGCTTCCTTATCAATCTTTTTCATAAAACCTGTTAAGGCTTTACCCGGTCCGATTTCAATAAATGTGTCTACACCATCCTTAATCATTCTACGGATTGAATCTTCCCATAGAACAGAGCTTGAAACCTGTCTTTCCAAAAGCTCCTTGATTTCATCCTTTGACTTAACATAATCAGCAGTAACGTTTGTAATCAAAGGTACATTCATATCATATACAGGCATATTTTCCATTTCTTTTCTAAGCTTTTTTCCTGCACCTA
>JAZOBR010000117.1:0-4983 GCA_045596105.1 Candidatus Ornithomonoglobus sp. | reverse complement strand
GACCGCTTGGCCTCCGACTTTTTCGTAAGTATAGTTGCAATTTTTTGTTGCGCACTATGGGGAAGTGCCACACCCTTTATAAAGATTGGCAGTGCATTAATGATACCTCAGAATCACGTGCCGTCCACAATCCTTTTTGCGGGTGTAAGATTCCTTTTTGCAGGACTTTTAACAGTATTAATTTACAGCGTGGCAAGACACAAATTTCTGTTTCCCAAGAAGCAGAGTTGGGGAAGAATAGGCATTGTTGCTTTGTTCCAGACAGTGGTACAGTACATATTTTTCTATGTTGGATTGTCTAACACAACAGGTGTTAAGGGAACTATCGCAAGTGGCTCAAACGCGTTCTTTGCATTGTTAATTGCAAGCCTGATTTTCAGGCAGGAAAAGTTAACCTTAAAGAAGGTTATAGCTTGTGTTATCGGTTTTGCGGGTATTATATTGGTCAACCTTGACGGACTTGATTTCAATATGAATTTTACAGGAGATTGCTTTGTTATATTCTCAGCAATTTCCTACGCCTTCTCATCAGTATTGATAAAGAAATTCTCAGTCAATGAGGACCCCGTTACAATAAGTGGTTATCAGTTTATGATGGGCGGTCTGTTTATGATTGTTTTAGGAATACTGCTTGGCGGTCAGATGACGGTTGACACTCCTGTTGCCTTTGGCGTATTGACATATCTATCCTTGCTATCGGCTCTTGCATATTCACTATGGGGTATACTTTTGAAGTACAACCCTGTGTCAAGAGTTACAGTGTTCTCATTTATGATCCCTGTATTTGGCGTGGTATTGTCAAAGCTTATGCTTACAGAGGCAAGCAATGTTTCGCCCTTGAATTTGATAATCACAATAATCCTTGTTTCAACAGGAATATTTATGCTTAACTACACCAAGACAAAATCCAAATAAAAATTTATCTTGCAAAAATTAATTTTATAGTATATAGTAATAAAAGAACAAACGAGTTTTTACTTATTAAAGGTGATTTGATAATGCTTGAAATAATAACAACAACGAAGAATAAGAAGTATAAGTTCATAAAGAGCTTACAGCAGAAAAAGACCCGCACAAGTGAGGGTCTCTTCGTGGTTGAGGGTAAAAAATCCGTTCTTGATGCAATCAGGAGTAACTGTGAAATAAAGACAGTTGCAATGAGTGAAAGCTTTTATAATAACGAGGGTAATGGAATAAACGGTGCCTTTGGGGTGCTTGTAATCTCCGATATGATATTTGATTCATTATGTGATACTAAGACGCCTCAGGGCGTTTTAGCCGTTATAGAGATGTTTAACTATGATATTATCCCTGAGAATAATGGCTTATATATTTATTGTGACAATGTATCCGACCCTGGTAACCTCGGTACAATTATAAGAAGTGCCGATGCGGCGGGTTTTTCTGCAGTGTTGGTTTCCGAAGGGTCAGCAGATATTTATAATCCCAAGTGCGTCAGGTCATCTATGGGCTCGTTTTTCAATATTAAAATCAAAACAGACTTTAATATTGATAAGCTTATGAAGTTTAAGAATAACGGCTATTCTTTGTATTGTGGTGCATTAAGTGGTGATAGTCAGGAGTATACCGAGATTGATTTTAAAAAGCCATCTGTAATTGCCGTTGGCAATGAAGCCAATGGAGCATCTCAATGCATACTAAATGAAAGTAAGCATATAATTATACCGATAATAGGAAAAGCAGAGTCATTGAATGTCGGAGTTGCAGCATCAATTATGATGTATGAGGCTGTAAGACAAAGGAAGGACTAATATGGAAAACACGATATATTGGCTCTGGTTATCACTTAAGCAGGACTTGTTCGATAAGGATAAGACCTCACTTATAAAAGCCTTCTATGATGCGAGGAGCATATACGAAATTGAAGATAAGAATGAGCTTTCGGGCTATCCCGACAGAGTTATAGATGCAGTACTTGACAAGTCTCTTGATAATGCAAATAATGTTTCAAACAAAATCAAGGAGATTGGTGGGTACATTGTATCTCTTGAGGACTATGATTACCCGACACTTTTAAAGAATATCTATGACCCGCCGTTGGTTTTATATATGCTCGGTGAAAGGTTACCTTGGGACGAGCTTCTGACCATAACCATAGTTGGTACACGCACATTTGACGAGTATGGTGAAAAGGTAACACGCAAAATCGCAACTGACCTTTCAAAGGCAGGTGCAGTCATTGTAAGCGGAATGGCGAGAGGGATAGATTCAATATCAGGTGAAAGTGTAATAATGGCAGGAGGTAAGACGATTGCGGTATTAGGCAGTGGTCTTGATGTTGTGTATCCTCCCGAGCATATTGCTCTTTACAGACAAATTGCAAAGAATGGCGTAGTTATGACAGAGTACCCGCCCGGGACTCGTCCACTACCTCAGAATTTTCCGCGGCGCAATCGAATTATGGCAGGGCTTTCTTATGGTGTGGTTGTAACAGAAGCACCCCTTAAGAGCGGTGCACTGATTACTGCAAGCATTGCGATGGAAAACGGCAGAGATGTGTTTTCTGTCCCTGCGGATATATTCAGTAATTATTCTGCAGGCACAAACAAGCTTATAAATCAGGGTGCAAAGGCTGTATGCAGCTATCGTGACATCCTTGAGGAGTATCCGTATTTTGAGCTTATAAAGGATGATGAGGAAACATCAAAAACCGATTCTAAGAAAACAGTAAAGCTTGACGGCTTAACGGATATTGAGCAGGAGATAGTAAAGGCATTGGCAGAAAAGGACATGCACATAGATGAGCTGTCACGACTTTTAAATATTGATACAGGCAGACTAAGTGCAGATTTACTGATGCTGGAGCTTAGCGGAGTAGTAAGAAAATCAAATGATAATATAATAGAATTATTGTAATCGGAGGTAATAATGGCAAATAATGTATTATTGATTGTTGAGTCACCTGCAAAGGCAGGTACAATTCAAAAGTATTTAGGAAGTAATTACAAGGTAATGGCATCTATGGGACATGTTATTGACCTACCCAAGAGCAACCTTGGAGTGGATGTTGAGAATGATTTTGAGCCTAAATACATTACAATTAGAGGCAAGGGTGATTTGTTAACAACACTTAAGAAGGAAGCAAAAAAGGTTTCAAAAGTCCTTCTTGCAACTGACCCTGACCGCGAGGGAGAAGCAATTAGCTGGCATCTTGCTAATGCATTGGGTATTGACCCTATGTCAAAGTGCCGAGTTACCTTTAATGAGATTACGAAAACTGCAGTCAGAGAGGCAATAAAAGTCCCTAGAACAATAGATTTAAAGCTTGTTGATGCACAGCAGGCACGTAGAATACTTGACAGAATCGTTGGTTATAAAATCAGCCCGATTTTGTGGGAAAAGGTAAAGAGAGGTCTTAGCGCAGGCAGAGTTCAGTCTGTTGCCACAAGACTAATCTGTGACCGCGAGGAGGAAATTCTGAACTTTATCCCTGAGGAATATCACACAGTTGACATTGGTGTGAGAAATGGCAAGGAAAGAGAGTTCGTTGCCAGATATTTTGGTGAAAATGGTAAGGAGAAAAAAATAAGGACCGGTGCAGATGCAGAGAAAATCATTGCAGATGTTAAAAAGTCGGAAATCAAGGTTGATTGGGTTAAGATTACAGAATCAAAGCGTAATCCTCAGCCGCCCTTTACAACAAGTACATTACAGCAGGATGCATCAAGAAAGCTATCCTATCAGGCAAGCCGTACTATGCAAATTGCGCAGACTCTATATGAGGGTGTTAACCTTGGCGGTAAGTACGGCACAATCGGTCTTATCACATATATGCGTACAGATTCGCTGAGAATCGCAACCGATGCTTTAAATGAGGTACAGGCATTTATCAACGGTGAATATGGTGATGGTTATGCACAAAGACGTGAATACAAGACGAAGAAGAGTGCACAGGATGCACACGAGGCAATTCGTCCTACATCAGTAAATATAAGACCTATTGATATTAAGGATAAGCTTACAACTGACCAGTATAAGCTATATAAGCTTATATGGGAGCGTTTTGTTGCATCACAGATGAAAAGTGCAGTATATACTGTATCAACAGCTCAGGTAAGTGCAAAGACACATACCTTCAGAGCAAGTGGCTCAGAGCTTATTTTCAAGGGCTATATGAGTGTGTATGTTGAGTCAACGGATGAGAAGGAGGAGAAGTCAAAGCTTCTTCCGAAGCTTGAGGAAAATGATGTATTGACACTGACAAAGGCAGAGTCAAAGCAGCATTTCACACAGCCTCCTGCACGCTTCTCAGATGCAACGTTGATTCGTGAACTTGAGGAGAATGGCATTGGCCGCCCGTCCACCTATGCACCCACTATCTCAACTATTGTTTCTCGCGGCTATGTACAGAGAGCAAAGAAGATGCTTATGCCCACAGAGCTTGGTAATGTCACAACAGATATTATGAAGCAGAACTTTGAGGACATCGTTGATGTTGAGTTTACTGCAAGAATGGAGCAGGAGCTTGACGATGTGGAAACAGGTGAGAGAACAAGAGTTAAGGTATTGAGTGATTTCTATCCCGACTTTGAAAAAAGTCTTGAGGTTGCTCACGAAAATGTAAAGAAGGTAGAAATCAAGGATAAGGTTTCAGATGTGCTTTGTGATAAGTGCGGACGAAATATGGTATTTAAGGTAAGCAAGTTCGGAAAGTTTTTGGCTTGCCCCGGCTACCCTGAGTGTAAGAACACAATGGCAATCCGTGTAGGTACAGGCGTAGGATGTCCTAAATGCGGCGGTGAGATATTAGAGAAGCAGTCAAAGAAAGGCAGAATATACTATGGTTGCGAAAGGTGGCCCAAGTGTGATTTTATGGCATGGGATAAACCCATTGCCGGAGAAAAGTGTCCTGAGTGCGGCGGAATTCTCATGAGAAAGACAGGCAGAGGTGCGAAGGTGTATTGCTACAACGAGGATTGCAAATACGAGAGAAAGAATAAAAAGAAATCATGACAAAGGTAA
>JAZOBR010000116.1:0-3182 GCA_045596105.1 Candidatus Ornithomonoglobus sp. | reverse complement strand
GAGCTGATCGAGAAAGGCTATCTAGTTAAAACGCCACATGAACAAATGAAAGAATATTATCTGTTTTATGAATGTGGCTCCGACGATGAAATCTGATTAAGAAAGGAAAACAACAAATGAGTTACTATTCAAGATCCCATCACGATGACAGTTCCTGG
The DNA here is from genome assembly GCA_045596105.1 of Candidatus Ornithomonoglobus sp. Classification (GTDB taxonomy): domain Bacteria; phylum Bacillota; class Clostridia; order UBA1381; family UBA1381; genus Ornithomonoglobus. The sequence goes on along the minus strand of JAZOBR010000116.1, from coordinate 3,024 downwards.
TGGACCATCATTATCAGCATTGCCCTAGCATTATTCATCCTGTTTGGAGTTAATGCTTGCACAGCCGAAGAATGGAACAACGGCAAATGCCCAGACTGCAATGTTCGATACGAGCTCCGAGGTGTCTATAAAGGCACTCACTATTATGCTTGCCCGGATTGCGGCAATGAAGTTTCAAGATTTGGAGGAAGGTAAAGTAAATGTATGTAGCTAAATACCAAATGATTGACCTGGTAATGAAGCTCGACAAGCCTTATCGATGCCGTTATTGCCTTTATGCATACGACTACACTTGCTCTCCTCGTTCTACCTGTGATGTTGGTGTTGAGAGATTCTTCTCCTCTAAAGCCAAAACACTCTCACAAGCAATTGAATGTGCGGAAAATTATCACAATGAATTATCCAAGTATCGAGAGGAAAACAACAATGAATAAAAAGAAATTAACAGAAATCCTCGACAGCTTCTACTGTGATTGTGTCGTCGGGCACGTTATGTACTTCACCGACGAAGAGGTTGATATTCTCGTGGAACATCTTATCAAACACGGAGTCGGTGTATGGGATAACCGTGACAGATTGCAACTCGTAGCATTTAAGGAATACTTCAAGGATCTCTACGGTCAAGGTCTCGAAGTTGCCAACTGGCATCAAAACGGAGAACTCGAACCTTTTGATAATTTTTATGAGAGCGCAATTGAATACTCTTTAAGAAAGGAAAATAACTGATATGGGTTGTCCTAATAAAAATTGTGGAGAATGTGTTTACTGGTTGGCTTTTGGTGAGCCTGAAACCACAGATGAACAAAATGAAGAAATAATTGAGCATTGCAAACATTGTACTTATCCTTGTGGCGTAGTAGATGAAAACTATTTTCGCATAATTAATAATGCAAGGTTACAGTTGCATATAAGAAATATGTTACACGGAGGGAATCGCGCAAATGATTGTTGATATGAAGGCAAATTATAAAATTGACATAGAACCTGAGGAAGCATTTAGAATATTATGTCAAACATTGAGAATGGATATAGTGTTGGTCGAAGATGCTAATGTGTATGTCAAAAAAGATGAATACGGTGATAATTGTGTGTATTGTAAATATGGAAAATATGATGGCAAATATGACGACCGAGGAGATTTATTCGTAGCACTTCGCAATGTGGCGGTGAATATATTCCCTAATGTATCATTCAGAAACGCTGATTACATTTATAAGGAGGATTGACAAATGAAACTTTGGATTGATGATGTAAGACCTGCACCTGAAGGATATGTTTGGTGTAAGAGTGTTGATGAAGCAAAGGCTGCCATTGAAGACAATGAGAGGTGGTATCAACCACTCGGTATAAAAAAGTTTGCTCTTGAACTCATCGACATTGATCATGATGCTGGCGACTGCGCTTCTGATGGCGGCGACTATATCAAACTTCTTGACTGGCTCGAAGAGACAGGACGCAATTATCCTATTCGCATCCACAGTGCAAATCCGGTTGGTGTCCAGAATATGAGACGAATTATTGAGAGAAATGGATGGAAGGAGATAAAATAATGAAAAGAACTCTATATATAGACTCAATCAACGTAAGAAAAGAAGGACAACCCGGTTGGTGGTACGCCCCAGTACATCAGAACGCAGAGTATATTTTTAACACCATTGAAAAGCACTCTGTATCTTGTGAGAGAGTGGACCAAATAAGTGACGAATATTGGCGTCTTGAAATCAAAGGCAAGAAAAAGAATGTGAGAGCATTCATCACAAACCTCACACTTGCGGTTGCCGGTATATATAATGTCCGTGAGTTTAGTTGAAAGGAGATAAGATAATGACAAGAGAAGAAGAAATTATCGAATTAACCAAAAGAACTTGCAATGCATATCGTCGCCAAGAACCTCTTGAGAGAACGTGTGGTGGATTTCAAAAATGCGATTGCAAATGTTTACAGTACAATCGATGTGAGGCAGTTTATGACGCTGGCTGGCGTAAGCAGATAGAGACAGAGTGGACGCTCAACCTCGATGGGAGTGGTACTTGTGGTCACTGTCATTTTACACAGCGCGGTGTGTATGACCAAGACAGTTATCAGAGATACTGCGGCTGTTGTGGTGCAAAGATGAAATTAAAAGGAGAATAACAAATGAACGGCGTAGAAATTTTAAGCTCAGAAACAATTTACAACACTATCCTACCAGAATGGTGTGCGATAACAGGTTTACTATTAGCAGGCGTCTGCCTTGTATGTATGTGCGAACTTTTCGCAAATGATTATACATGGGCTGGATTTGTTGCTTTGATATTAATGCTCGTGTGTGTTGTTTTAGGTGCTCTTGGGTTAATCAAAAATAAAACCGACATCAGCCACATCGAATACAAAGTCACCATCGACGACTCCGTCTCAATGAACGAGTTCCTAGACAAATACGAAATTCTTGACCAAGAAGGCAAGATTTATACAGTGAAGGAGAGAGAATGATGAACGACGAACTCACAAAAATCACTCTCACCTTCCCAATGCGATACGGCACACCTAACCGTAACGGTACTGTCTATACGAAAGAAGCCATTGAACATGCCTTCGCAAGTTCCGATCCTAATATGCCCATCATTATGCAGAGCGGCACAAACCGTAATGAAGAGTTTAATGAACATATCGTGGGCTTCACAGAGCCGACCTATTACTTTGACTGGGACGACAAAAGCATGGTATGTAATGTTACACTTACTGGTCGTGTATTTAATATGGGAGTAAATGGTGTAATTAACAAAATGGACGATGGCAAAATCACCGACTTTGAAATCAGGTCGGTTAGTATGGGGATAAATAATGATGATTGACACAAGCATTCTCACCAAACAAAATGTCTCTGAAGACGAGGTGTTTAATTGCTGGTCACACACAGAACCGTCCGACGTGGTATTCTGTCGAGTATGCCCTCACGCATATCTTTGCCGTGATAGAGCAATTAGCAGTTTAATAAATGAACAGGAGAAACAAACATGAAATACGCAATTTACAAAACATCCT
>JAZOBR010000115.1:0-10388 GCA_045596105.1 Candidatus Ornithomonoglobus sp. | reverse complement strand
CCTGAGTTCGTTGCAGAGGGAGGCAAGCTGGCTCATCCTAACTCAAGATTTACAGCTCCTGCGGTAAACTGTCCTTGCATTTCACCTGAGTTTGAGAATCCTCAGGGTGTTCCTGTATCAGCTATCGTATTCGGCGGTCGTCGTGCTAAGTGTGCTCCGTTGGTATACCAGTCAAGAGATTGGCAGCATGGTACATTCGTTGGTGCTATTATGGCATCAGAGACAACAGCAGCTGCTGCAGGTGCAGTAGGCGTTGTTCGTCGTGATCCTATGGCAATGAAGCCCTTTGTTGGCTACAATATGGCAACATATTGGAATCATTGGTTAGAGATGGGCAAGAAGCTTGGTGAGAAGGCTCCCAAGATATTCCATGTTAACTGGTTTAGAAAGGATGACGAGGGTAACTTCCTATGGCCGGGATTTGGTGACAATATGCGTGTTCTTCTATGGATTCTTGACCGTTGCGATGGCAAGGTTGACGCTAAGGAGTGCGCTATAGGTTACGTTCCCAATGCTGAGGATATTGACGTTACAGACCTTGATATGACTAAGGAGGAGCTTGATGCACTTCTTACAATCGATGAAAACGAGTGGATGAAGGACGTTGAGGATTCTGAGACAGGTATCAAGAAGTACTTTGAGCAGTTTGGCGATATGCTTCCCAAGGAGATGGCAGAGGAGCTTGCTAAACTTGAGGCTAACCTGAAGGCAGAGCTATAATTAAGAAATAAATAAAAAAGACGAGTGATTTGAAGTGAACTAAATGGGGTTCACCTCAGATTCACTTGTCTTTTTTATTTATATTTATCCATATACTCGTTGATTTTTTCAAAGGTTTCCTGGCTTATATAATGCTCAATCTTGCAACTGTCCTCGTATGCAGTTTTCTCACTTACACCCAGGGCAATTAGTGCCTTGGCAATAATATCGTGGCGTGCATATATCCTTTGGGCTATTTCCATTCCCTTGGGGGTAAGCATCAGGCTTCCCTCTTCATCAATGGCTACATAGCCCTCCTCGCGGAGATTTTTCATTGCTACTGAAACACTTGCCTTGCTGAAATTCAACTCATGTGCCACATCAATGCTCCTGACATAGCCGTTTTCCTTCTTCAGCATAAGTATGGTTTCAAGATAGTTTTCAGCTGATTCCTTAATAACCATTTCGTACCTCACTTAAGGTTTATTTGCCTTAGTATATCATACATAACGGGAATTGTCAAATCAATCAGTCAAGAACCGTGTAGCCCTCAGCCTCGACTGCGGCCTCAATTTTATACATATCAACGGGCTTTGACATCTTGATTGTGACCAGGCCTGTTTCGTGGTTTGCGGTAGCCTCGGTTATGCCGTCCATTGCCTCAAGACACTTTTTCACTCTTGCATCGCAATGCATACACATTAAGCCACCGACTTTAATTGTTTTCTCCATTTTCTTCTTCTCCTTTTTATGCTTGATTTTTCTGTCTTTTTTTGTACTGTAAATATCTGCAAGGTTAAGCCTAAGAGCATTTGTTACAACAAAGAAGCTCGAAAGACTCATGGCCCCTGCCGCAAGCATGGGATTTAAGGCAATTCCAAAGGCAGGAACAAGAACTCCTGCGGCAACGGGAATACCAATGATGTTGTAGATAAATGCCCAAAACAGATTCTCGTGGATATTTTTAAGTGTTTTACGGCTGAGTCGTATTGCTCCTGCAACATCTTTGAGGTCGTTCCCAATAAGAACAACATCCGCTGAGTCGATGGCAATATCCGTACCACCGCCAATAGCAATGCCAATGTCTGCGGTGGTAAGGGCAGGAGCATCGTTTATACCGTCACCCACCATAATAACCTTATCCGTTTTGCGAAGCTCTTCAATAATCTTTGCCTTGCCGTCGGGAAGCACGCCGGCAATAACCTGCCCGATACCACATTCCTCTTTTATTGCATTTGCGGTTTTCTCCGTATCTCCCGTAAGCATAATTGTTTTGATGCCCATATTGTGAAACTGGGAAACAGCTTCACGGCTATGCTGCTTTATAGTATCGGCAATGCCGATAATACCCAATAGTGTATCACCATTTGAAAAATAGAGCGGAGTCATGCCTCTGTGGGCAATATTGTTTGCAAGCTTTCTTGCGGGCTCGGGGATTTTAATAAGCTCCGATATAAAGCCTTCGTTACCGCCTCGTATCTCCAGGTTGTCGTGCCTGCCTGAAAGTCCATGCCCTGCAATTTCTTTAAAGTCTGATATTTGAAGCTTCTTGGGAGCAAGCTCCTCTGCCTTATCTGTAATAGCAACTGCAAGGGGGTGGGAGCTCATTTTCTCCAACGCATAGGCAAAGGAAAACAGCTCCTCCTCCGTTGCCTTGCCGTAGGGGATTATGTCTTTTACCATGGGTGTGCCTGTGGTGATTGTGCCTGTTTTGTCAAGGACAACTGCAGTTGCCTTACCGCACTCCTCAAGTGCCGTTGCCGTTTTAAAAAGTATTCCGTTCTTTGTGCCCACACCATTACCTACCATTATGGCAACGGGAGTTGCAAGCCCCAAGGCGCAGGGACAACTTATAACAAGCACCGATATTGCCCGCGAGAGGGCAAAGCCCATGGGCTCGCCGACCATAAGCCATATAGCCAGTGTTGCTAATGCCAAAGCTATAACAACGGGAACGAATATGCCCGAAACCTTGTCTGCCGTATTTGCCACAGGTGCCTTTGATGCAGAGGCATCACTTACCATTTTAATAATCTGTGAAAGAAGCGTGTCGTTGCCCACTTTTGTGGCACGGCATCTTATAAAGCCCGACTGATTTATGGTGGCAGTATGGACAAGGTCACCCACAGCTACATCACGGGGGATGCTCTCACCCGTCAGGGCAGATTCGATTACGGCAGAGCTTCCTTCAAGAACCTTACCGTCTGCTGGGATTGATTGACCTGCTTTTACAATAAATATTTCACCTTCCGTAAGCTCATTGGCTGGAATTGTTATTTCCTTGCCGCTCCTTATAACTGTTGCCCTTTCGGGTGCAAGCTCCATAAGAGCTTTTATGGCGTTGGTGGTTTTGCCCTTTGAATATGCCTCAAGGGTTTTACCAAGGGTAATAAGGGTAAGAATCATACCTGCACCCTCAAAATATAAATCGTGAAGGTAGCGGATAGTATTTTCTCCTGTGCCTTGGGCATATGCCATTTTAGACAAGGCAAAAAGACTGTATACAAATGCCGCACCTGCACCTAGAGATACTAAGGTGTCCATATTGGGTGCCCGCCTTACAAGTCCCTTTATACCGCATACAAAGAATTGTCGGTTTATAATCATAATTACTACGGTAAAAAGTAATTGCAAAAGTCCGACTAATACAGAATTTTCGGAAATAAATGAGGGCAGGGGAAGTCCCCACATAGTATGCCCCATGGATACATACATCAAGGGCAGTAAAAACACGAATGACACCGCAAATCGGTTTCGTATTGACACAAAGCCGTCATTTTCGGCAGTTGCCCTTTTATCATTTTTTTTCATTGCTCCGTAGCCTGCTTTTTCTACCGCATCTATAATTGCTTTCTCTGTTATATCGCCTGTTACAGTCATAGAATTGGTCAGGAGATTTACCTGACATTCGTACACACCATTAAGGGAGGTAACAGTCCTCTCAACCCTTGCACTGCACGCCGCACAGCTCATGCCCGTAACATCAAATTGCATATCTTTTATAATAATCACCTCCGCACAGAAGCTTATACCTATATTATATATTGCCCCAAAATCCTTGTCAAGTAAAGAAATAACCAAAAAAATCATTTGATTTTCAAATATAATACAAAACTGTAAAAATCTTAAAAAAAGCTTGACAAACACAGTTAGTTATGTTAAACTAAATGCGGAGTTAGTGATGACTAACCGATTTGGAGTCATAAAACAGTCAGGATACCGAATAAAATGAAGCATAAGACAAGAAGATGGTGATGGATATGAACTTGAAGGATGCTAAGGAAGGTATGGAGTATATCGTTACGGGGATTAATACCGATGACGAGGAGTTTAATGCATTCTTGTTTTCGTTGGGTTGCTACAAGGGTGAGCCGATAACGGTTATCTCTCAGAAGCATGGCGGATGCATAGTGTCAATTAAGGACGTCAGATACAGCATTGATAATCAGTTGGCAGAGGCTATTCTTATATAAAAGGATAGATTTATCCGCCGATTGTTTTTTGAAATTTAGTGAGTTAAGACTAACTTAAAATGTAGGAGGAGCAATAATGAAAATTGCATTGGCAGGTAATCCTAACAGTGGCAAAACCACTATGTATAATGCCCTTACAGGTAGAAACGAGAAGGTGGGAAACTGGGCAGGAGTAACGGTAGAAAAGAAGGAGCATACCCTGAAGAGAGGTTTCGGCTATGAGGATGTAGCCATAGTTGACCTTCCGGGGGCATATTCGATGTCTCCCTTTACCTCCGAAGAGGGAGTTACAAGTCAATTTATCAGAAATGAAAATCCTGATGTAATCATAAACATTGTAGATGCAACCAACTTGAGCAGAAGCTTGTTTTTTACGACACAGCTCCTGGAGTTGGGTGTCCCTGTTGTAGTGGCACTAAATAAGTCGGACATCAACGAGAAAAAGAAAACGAAAATTGACGCCAATGCCTTGTCAAGGGCATTGATGTGTCCTGTATATGAAACAGTATCAACCTCTGCCAACGGACTTGAGACACTTATTGACGAAGCAGTAAAGGAGGCAGGCAGACCTCAGTACGCACCTTACAAAAAGAGCGTAATTGACCTTACAAATAAAAAAACAGTTGAGGCAGACGACAGACGGAGATTTGAGTTTGTAAACGAAATTGTAAAGAGGGTTGAGACAAGAAGAATATTTACAAGAGATAAGAATTTCCAGGATAGGGTTGACGAGGTGCTAACAAATAAGTGGGCAGGCATTCCTATATTTGTTATTGTGATGGCATTGGTGTTTATGATTTCTCAACACGAGAAAGGCCTGGGAGTATTGATTGCCGACAAGCTTGTAGCCTTAATTGAGGTGTTTCAGGGTTGGGTAGGAGAGCTTATGGCGGATGCCCATCCTCTGTTGTACGCATTGCTGGTTGACGGTATAATAGGAGGTGTTGGTGCGGTAATCGGTTTTTTACCTCTTGTAATGGTAATGTATTTCCTGATTGCAATATTAGAGGATTGCGGTTATATGGCACGAGTATCGGTGGTGCTTGACCCCATCTTCAAGAGAGTTGGCTTATCGGGGAAATCGGTAATCCCCTTCATTATTTCAACGGGGTGTGCCATTCCCGGTGTTATGGCGTGCCGAACAATCCGTGATGAGAGAGAAAGGCGTGCGACGGCTATGCTTGCCCCCTTTATGCCCTGCGGTGCGAAGCTGCCCGTAATTGCACTGTTTGCAGGTGCATTTTTCGAGGACGCGTCCTGGGTGGGAACGCTTATGTACTTTGCAGGTATAATTATGATTTTGTTGGGCGCACTCCTTATAAACAAAATAACAGGCAATAAGGCAAAAAAGTCATATTTTATAATTGAGCTTCCCGAGTATAAGGCACCGAGTCTTTTAAGAGCAACACAGTCCATGTTTTCCCGAGGCTGGGCGTACATAGTAAAGGCAACAACGATTATTTTGCTGTGTAACACTGCAGTACAGATTATGCAGACCTTTGACTGGACATTTGGTATCGCAGAGGCGTCGGATACATCAATTTTAGCATCAATTGCACACCCCTTTGCGTATCTGTTGATACCTATAATCGGTGTACTGTCGTGGCAGATGGCGGCGGCGGTAATCACAGGCTTTATCGCAAAGGAAAATGTTGTTGGCACCCTTGCGGTATGCTTTGCGGGTCTTGAAAATCTTATTGATGCAGAGGAGCTTACCCTTATGGAGGGTGCAGGCGGTGAGGTTGCAACGGTGTTTGCCGTAACAAAGGCGGCGGCACTGGCATATTTGATGTTTAACTTGTTTTCGCCTCCTTGCTTTGCGGCAATAGGTGCTATGAGCTCGGAAATGGGTAACAGGAAATGGTTGTGGGGAGGTATCGGCTTACAGCTGGGCATTGGATATTCAGTAGGCTTTTTTGTATATCAAATTGGTACACTTATTACTGCAGGCACCTTGGGTGCAGGCTTTTTCAGTGGACTGATAGCCGTATTGGTGTTTGCTCTTATACTTGTCCTAATGTCAATCAGGGCAGAGAGAAGCAGGGGATGACGGTATGGCAAATCTAATAGGAATTTCAGCTCTCGCGGTAATTATCACCACTGCGGTGGGGTACATAATAAAGGCAAAAACAAAGGGGAAGAAGTGTATCGGATGCCCCTATGCCGAGGAATGCAGTAAAAAGAATTGCAAGTAAAAATAACGGCTCATTTGAGCCGTTATTTTGTTATATTCTGTATCCAAACTCCTTTTTTGACGAAGTAATATCCAAGAACGCACTTAACCCATTCCGAAACCTGTACTGCTACGAATATCCAGATTGCATCGATAGAGGTGTATCGGCTTAGAATAAACGCAACAGGAACACAGATTACCCACATATACGCACTGTCAAACAGGAAAGTAACAAAGGTTTTGCCGCCTGAACGCAGAGTGAAATATGTGGCGTGGGTGAATGCCATCTGTGGCATAAATATTGCTTGTGCCAACATAAACTGTGTGGCAATCTGTCGTGCCTCGGGGGTAGTGTTATAAAGCTTGGGGAATAGCGGTGATGACAGGCCTAAGAATATGGCAACAACCGCACAGCTAAGGACAGAGAAAACAATAAGCTTTCGGTCTGTGTCCTTTGCCTCCTCCATTTTGTCCGCACCAAGCAACTGACCTATAATAATTGCAACTGCATCACCAAGGGCAATGAACACGATACTGAACACGTTAAATACTGTGTTTGCGATGTTAATGCCTGCGACAGCGTTGAGTCCTCTTACGGAGTAGCACTGTGTAAGCATTGCCATGGATGCAGACCACAGACACTCGTTACACAACAGGGGCAATGCCTTGAACAGTATTTTCTTAAACTCACTCACCTTGATTTTAAGAGTCTTGTAAAGTCCTATGATGTAGCTGTTGCTATGCTTATGGCGGTGAGTCCATATAATGACCACCAACACCTCGGTGTATCGTGCGCATATGGTGGCTATTGCCGCACCGCGAACGCCCAATTCGGGGAAGCCAAGCTTACCGAAAATAAGCACATAGTTAAGAGCCAGGTTTACTATAACTGCCACAATACCTGCCTTCATGGGAAGGATAGTCTCGTTACATTCACGAAGGGTGCTTGTGTATACTTGAAGCATCATATAGGGGATAAAGCCGACCATTATGATGTTCATATATTGTTTGCCGTATTGAAGTGCGGCGTTAATGTCACCGCCATCGGATGTGCCATTTAAATACAATGAAATCAATGGCTCACCAAAGAAGGTGAAAATTATAATTGCAAGGGCAGTAAGTGCAATGCCTATCCAGATTTTAAAGCGCATGGTGTGACGGATTCCCTCGTCATTGCCTTCACCGTAGTATTGGGCGGTGAAGATGCCTGCGCCTGCCATTCCTCCGAAGATGCAGAGGAAGTAAATCATAATAAGCTGGTTTGCAATGGCAACGCCGGACATCTGCTCTGTACCGATACGCCCTACCATTATGTTATCAAGAAGGCTTACGAAGTTGGTAATACCGTTCTGAATCATAATAGGTACGGCAACCGCCAATGCATGCCTATAAAAGGACTTACCACCAAAATATTTGTTTAAACGTCCTGTCATATCAGTATCCTATCATTTATAAAGCTTAAATTTTACCAATAATCTGTAAATGCTCTCACCCATGGGCAATAGCAAAATATCGTTCTTGTCCATAACTCTTGTGGCAAGAATCAGTACAATATAAACCAATGCACCAAGTGAAATTGCAACCAAGGTTGCCACAAGGTTTGCACTGTAGCCTGTGCCTAAAAGAATTTTTAAAAGGTAATGGATAAGGACAACAATTCCACCCATTACGGCACCTGAAAGCAATGGCTTTAAGATATACTTTTTAAATGTAATTTTAACAGGTATGTGCTTTATCAATACCAAAAAATTCACTAAGAATGCCACAAACTGGCATACTATTGACGAAATTGCCGCACCATAGATATTTATCTCTGGAATACGGATAAGCGTAATGTTTAACACTACCTTGAAAACGCATCCCACTAATATTGCAATGGCAGGCACAAATACCTTGCCAATGCCCTGCAGTGCGCCTGTGATTGTCTGTGTCAAAGCACTGAAAAGCAGTGCGACGGACATAATGGAAAGCAGGTCTGCACCGTCGGGGGTAGCAGGGTAAATTATATTATATATTGGTTGTGAAAGCACCATATAGCCTACGGCACAGGGAAGAATTATAAGAATTGACACCAAAAATGAATAGGATGTCTTTTCCGATGCTTCTTTTGTGTCACCTGTTGCCAATGCACCTGCAATTGACGGCACCAAAACTGTTGCGAAGGCAATGTTCAGGGCAAGGGGCATATTAAACAGTGTATCACTCTTTGATAACATTCCCGACAAGGTAACCGCTGCGTGATTAAGCTCCTGTGCTGTGGGATTTGCGATTGCCATAGCTCCTGCAATGGACGGAATTCCATTTGCAAAGGCTATTTCAATTCCTCTTGTTATAGTAGCAAGGTCAACAACTCGGTTTACCGCAGTTATGATTGATGCTAAGGACATAGGAATTGATAGCATTAATATAGTCTTGATAAGCCTTCTTGCAGGTGTTGCTTCACCTGTGGGTGTTGATGCCTTGATTTTCTCATTTATAGTATTTCTGCGTGTTAAGTAGAATATAACAAGATACACTAAGGAAATCATTGTGGCAACGGAGCTTGCCATATTTGCCCATGCTGCCATAATTTCAGGGGGTGTTACTCTAGAATCACCATTATACATAAATGCAATATTGGTTATAAATAGCATCACCGAGGGCATTACGCCTACGCATAGCACAACAAACAAAATTGTCAGGCCGCACTTGAATATCTGCTCAAGCATCTGCGAATAGCTTGTGGCACGCATATCACTCAAGCCCTGGAAATATCCGCGGATAACCGAGGACAGACATACAAAGAACAGGGATGGCGCAAGGGCCCGCATAACAAACTGCGCACCGTCCATATTCATAATATGAATTGCAATAAAGTCGGCACCCGCATAAAGAATAAGGGTGCATACAAGACCAATACCGGCAAACAGCCACATAGCGGTTTTAAAAACTCTGTGGGCGGCGGCGTAATCATTTAAAGCTGTTCTCTCTGCCACCATTTTTGCAATGGCGTTGGGGATTCCTACCGAGGAGATTGCCAAAAGTACCGTATACACCTGAAATCCTGCGTTATAAAAGCCGTTTCCTGCGTTGCCGAAGCCATCTATATTTGTAATTACCATTCTGTAAACAAGACCAAGCACCTTGACCATAATTTGTGCAAACAAAATGATAGCTACGTTACCCATAAAGGATGGGGATTTTTTTTCTCTGATTTCCTTCACTGTAAATTCCTCACAATCTGAAAAGACCTTCTTATATAATTATACAGTTAATTGTGGGAATTTTCAAGTATTATTTAATTATATCACCTAATTTTGCTCAAGCCCTTGACATAAAGAGGGAAAAATAGTAAAATATACTAGATAAATTGTGTATTTTTGAAGGGAAGGATATATATGATAGTTACCTCATCACCGAAGGGTACAGAGGATTTGTTACCCGAGGATAGCTACAGGTGGCAGTATTTAGAAAAGAAATTCAAGGAAACGGCAGACAGATTCAATTACAAGGAAATCCGTGTACCTACCTTTGAGCATACAGAGCTTTTTGAACGAGGCGTGGGAGATACCACAGACGTTGTTGAAAAGCAGATGTATACCTTTAATGACAAGGGTGGAAGAAGTGTTACACTGCGTCCTGAGGGTACTGCATCCGTTGTGCGAAGCTTTTTGCAGAATAGCCTTTATGCATTACCAATGCCCATGAAGGCGTTTTATAACATAGCTTGCTTCCGTTATGAGAACAAGCAGAAGGGAAGATTGAGAGAATTCCATCAGTTCGGTGTTGAGGTGTTTGGTGCCGAGAACCCCACAGTTGACGCAGAGGTTGTATCTCTTGCAATCACATTCCTGAACTCTGTTGGCTTGAAGGATTTGTCGGTTAATATTAACTCAATCGGTTGTCCCGAATGCCGAAGGGCATATTCAAACGCCCTGAAGGAGTATCTAGAGCCGAGATATGACGAGCTTTGCGAAACCTGTAAGGGTAGATATAAGCGTAATCCCTTGAGAATCATTGACTGTAAGTCAGAGGTTTGCGGTGAGATAGTTAAGAATGCACCA
>JAZOBR010000114.1:0-2511 GCA_045596105.1 Candidatus Ornithomonoglobus sp. | reverse complement strand
TTCATCACAACTGATTGTGACGTATCAGTCGAGATGCTTCAAAAGGCATTGTCAGAAATCGTCAAGGTCACTTATAACTGCTTAAGCGTTGATGGTGACACATCAACTAATGATACAATACTGCTTTCAGCAAACGGTCTTGCGGGTAACAGTGAGATTTCCTGTGAGGGAGAAAACTATAATATATTCAAAGAGGCACTTTATATCGTAATGAGTGAGCTTACAAAAATGCTTGCAAAGGATGGTGAGGGTGCTACAAAGCTGTTGGAGTGTACCGTCAAGGATGCTCCCGATACCGATTGTGCAATCGTCGTTGCCAAGAGCATCATCCGTTCACCCCTTTTAAAGTGTGCAATGTTTGGTGCTGATGCAAACTGGGGACGAGTTTTATGTGCCATCGGTTACGCAGAGGCAGACTTTGATATCAACCGCGTTGATGTTGATTTTCGCTCAGATAAGGGTGTACTTCCTGTATGCCGTAATGGTGCCGGCGTCCCCTTCTCCGAGGAACTTGCCAAGGAAATTCTAAGTGCCGATGATATATTCATCGACGTTAGTCTTAATTCCGGCAATGCCCAGGCAAAGGCTTGGGGCTGTGACCTTACATATGATTACGTACGAATTAACGGTGACTACCGCTCCTAATTTCTTAATTTAACTCATAAGCGGCGTATTTTGCGCCTGTTGCTCATTCGGAGTACATACATACACCGTCGCAAAAAAGCACAATTTACTTGCTTCTGAGGATGTATTTTGAAGGCAGACGGACAAAACAAATCCTGATGGAGAAACTATATGGAAGAAAAATTTATGCGTGAGGCACTGCGTCAGGCAAAGCGTGCTTATGCCCTCGGTGAAATGCCGGTGGGTGCTGTAATAGTCCGCAATGGTGAGATTATCGCACGAGGCTATAACAAGCGTGAAACGAAACGTAATGCGTTGCTTCATGCCGAGGTTATTGCCATTGACCGAGCTTGTAAAAAGCTTGGGGGATGGAGACTGCCGGAGTGTGAAATGTATGTCACCCTTGAGCCCTGCCCCATGTGTGCAGGCGCTATTCTTAACTCCCGCATTGAACACGTATATTTCGGCGCGGGGGATGAGAAATCAGGGTCCTGCGGTGGCGCAATAAACCTTCTTGATAAAAATCTTTGCAATTACACCTGTGAGGTTACGGGGGGTATTATGGCAGAGGAGTGTCAGGGCATAATAAAAGAATTTTTTAAAAATCTAAGAAAAAGGTGATAAATATGGTAAAAAAGATATTTGCAGGAATTTTAGCATCAATGCTTCTAATCACAAGCTCTGCAATGGCAGTGACCTTTACTGATATTTCGGGCCACTGGGCAGAAGCATCCATTGTAACTCTTGCGCAAAAGGGTATAGTAAACGGTGTAACAGACACAACCTTTGCACCTGACGGAACAGTTACTCGTGCCCAGTATCTTAAAATGATTATGGAAACAACAGGACTTAAAACTGTACCTGCGAGAAAGGGAGAGTGCCTTGAGGTTAATGTAGGGGAATGGTATGCGCCATACCTTCAGTCAGCTCTTGATGCGGGACTTGTCCCTAATCAGATGATTGCAGGCTATAAGGAAAATGTTGTTTACACGGTTGATGAAAATGGTAACGCCACCTCATCAAAGGTGGTGTATCAGGGAGCCTTCAACGGCAATCTGCCAATAACTCGCGAGGAAATGGCTGTACTGACACAGTACATTTACCAATACACAAGAACAATCCTTACCAACACAAAAGTCGACATCTCAAAGGTAAAGCCCTTCTCTGACAACGATGCAATCAGTGATTGGGCACAGGTATCTATAAAGCAGGCAGTTGCAAACGGCTTTATGGATGGTATGGAAAGCAATATGTTTAAGCCTAAGGACACAGCAACACGTGCACAAGCGGCAACAGTTATTTTAAGAGTAGTTAATAAAATAGGAGCGTGAATTTAATGGGCAAAACAGTAGTAAGAATTACCTGTCTTGTGGTTGCGACAATAATGGTTGTAACCTTCGTGGTTGGTGCAATTGTAAGCTTTGTATAATTTATTCGGGAGAGATAGTTAATGACAGAAAGAGAAAACATAAGAAACATTGCCATTATTGCGCACGTTGACCATGGTAAAACAACCCTGGTTGATGCAATGCTCGCACAAAGCGGCACATTTCGTGAAAACGAGGCTGTCGATGACAGAGTAATGGACTCAAATGATATAGAGCGTGAAAGAGGAATTACAATCCTTGCAAAAAACACCTCTGTATATTATAAGGATATAAAGATTAATATCATTGACACTCCGGGCCATGCAGACTTCGGCGGTGAGGTTGAGCGTGGACTTGAGATGGTTGACGGAGTGTTACTTCTTGTAGATGCTTTTGAGGGCTGTATGCCTCAGACAAGATTTGTATTGTCAAAGGCATTGGCGTTGAATCTTCAACCCGTAATAGTGGTTAACAAGGTTGACAGACCAAATGCCCGCCCCTACGAGGTAGTGGATGAGGT
>JAZOBR010000113.1:0-6804 GCA_045596105.1 Candidatus Ornithomonoglobus sp. | reverse complement strand
AAAGAGCTTATAGATGTAGTGTTGAGGTATACAACCCGACATATCGTAAAGTTCCGTAAATTTAAGCTGCACGCCTTGTTAGGTCTGGACGATGCGGCGGAAACCTCTATAGCCTATGGTACATCCTCAGCGGTATTATTTAATACGTTGGGCTCCTTGGATAAGGCAGTAGAAATTAAGGGTATAGATATTGACTATAAGCCCGATTTTACAAACGAGAACATTTTTATTGAATTTGAGAGCATAATAAGAACAAACCATTTTCATGTAATCGCTTTGATAGTAATATTGCTAAAGGGTGGATTACCGATTTTGAAAAAAAGGAAAGGGACAAGAGACAATGGCAAATCCAATTAAAGAACTAATCGAAAGCACAATTAATTCACTTGACGGTATGTTTTCAACTGAGAGCATCCTTGGTGAAACAGTAACAGCTCCTGACGGCACAATGATTATACCTATGGCAAAGGTATCCTTGGGTGTAGGTGGCGGCGGTTGTGAATTCAAGGAGACTAATACTGCAGGAAATAACTTATTTGGCGGTGGCGTTGGTGCAGGTGCAACAGTAAAGCCCGAGGGTTTTTTGGTAATCACAAAGGCGGGTAATGTCAGATTTGTATCAACAACCTCAGGCTCGGGTGCTATTGACAAGCTTATTGATTATACTCCTGAATTGGTTGACAGAATTTCAGAGCTATTTAAGAAAAACGAGGATACACAAGAGTAATGATTACATTAAGAGATAAGATTTTATCCGGGGTTGAAAAACCCACAAGATACACAGGCGGAGAATTAAATGCAGTTATGAAGGACCCGTCATCTGTGGAGATTCGTTTCGGCTTTTGCTTCCCGGATGTATATGAGATTGCTATGTCTCATTTGGGTTTGAAAATTCTATATCATACCCTCAACAATCGTCCTGACACATACTGTGAGAGAGTATTTGCTCCTTGGGATGATATGGAAAAGGAAATGCGAAAGCATAATATGCCTTTGTTTGCGTTAGAAACAGGTGATAACGTTACAGATTTTGATATTTTAGGCTTTACACTTCAGTATGAGCTGTCATATTCGAATATTGTAAATATGCTTGACCTTGCAAGAATTCCATTGCTATCAAAGGACAGAGGTGAGGAATACCCTCTTATATATGGTGGTGGTCCTTGTGCATATAATGCAGAACCCATTGCTGATATGTTCGACTTCTTTATGTTGGGAGAGGGTGAAGAGCGGGTACACGAGGTGATGGATGTACTAAAGGCGTGGAAGCGTGATGGAAAAAAAAGCAAAACGGAGCTTTTGGAAAAGGTTTGCCATATTGGTGGAATATACGTCCCCTCATTTTATGATGTTGCTTATAATGAGGATGGAACAATTAAGTCAATAACACCAAACAATCCTAATGCACCTAAAACAATACAAAAGCGAATTGTAAAGGATTTTGATGCAACCTATGCACCTGATACAATAATTGTACCCTATGGTGATGTTGTCCATGACAGAGTTATGCTTGAGGTTATGCGCGGTTGCCTGCGTGGTTGCCGATTCTGTCAGGCGGGCTATATCTATCGTCCGTTAAGAGAGAGAAATCCTGAAACCTTGTTGGGCTTGGCAGATAGCCTTCTTAGCTGCAGTGGCTTCGATGAAATTTCTCTATCATCACTTTCAACAAGTGATTTCAAGGGATTGCCGAAGCTAACCGACGGCTTGATTGATATGACAGAGGAAAAGAAGATTGGCTTGTCCTTGCCATCATTAAGAATCGATAATTTTTCATTAGAACTTATGGAGAAGGTACAGAAGGTAAGAAAATCAGGAATTACCTTTGCACCTGAGGCAGGTACACAAAGACTTCGAGATGTTATAAACAAGAACATAACAGAGGATAACATTACAAAATCCACTGCACTATTATTCCGCGGCGGATGGACAAATGTAAAGCTTTATTTTATGATAGGCCTGCCTACTGAAACGGATGAGGATGTATTAGGCATCCCTGAGCTTTCAGGCAAGGTTTTAGACCAATACTTTGAGATTCCGAAAGAGGAAAGAGCAAAGAATATCAATATTACCGTAAGCACATCATCATTTGTCCCAAAGCCTTTTACAGCATTTCAGTGGACGGCAATGGATAGTCGTGAAGAGCTTATCCGCAAACAAAAGCTTATTAAGGAATCAATTCCCTCAAAGCGTATCAGATATACATATCATGATAATAAAACAAGCTATCTTGAGGGCGTGTTTGCTCGTGGTGACAGACGACTTGCCTCGGCTATTATAAAGGCAGTTGAGCTTGGATGTAAATTTGATGCGTGGGGTGACTTCTTCGACTTTGATAAGTGGATGGAGGCATTCCGTTTGACAGGCATTGACACTGACTTCTATACCTCTCGTGAGCGTTCCTATGAGGAGGTTTTACCCTGGGAGCATATTGATGTAGGCGTAACAAAGGAATTCTTTATATCAGAGATGGAGAAGGCTAAAGCAGAGGTCACAACCCCTCATTGCAGAGAAAAATGCTCAAACTGTGGTATTGCTCGCTTTAAAACAGGCGTATGTATTGAGAAACGAGGTGAGTGCAATGGCTAAATATATTTTGAAATACGGTAGAGATGACAGAGTTAAGTTTATTTCTCATCTTGACTTTGTCCGTTGCTTTCACAGAGCCGTCAGACGTTCAAAGCTTAACTTTGAATTTTCCCAGGGCTTTAATCCTCATCCTGTAATGACAATAGCACAACCGTTGCCTGTTGCCGTTACAAGTGAGAGTGAGTATATGAAGGTAGGACTTGTTACTGATATGAGTGACAAGGAAATATGTGATGAGCTGAACTCATCAATGCCGCCGGGCTTTTATGTATACAAAGTTTGTCGGGTTGAGGGTAAGGAAATTGACCTTACTAAAATCAATATGGCTGAATACATTACAAAGATTGAATGTGACAATCCATGCGATGCATGTAAAATACTTGATTTTCATGAGCTTGTAGTACCAAAGAAAACAAAAAGAGAAATCAAGGATTCCGATATTCGTCCGTATATCTATGGTGTAGAGAATATGGGATATGAAGATGGCATAATGACAATTCGACTTACAGTGGCTTGCGGTAATAATTACAACCTGAAGCCACAGACAGTAGTTGAGGCAATGGAAAAGTATATTGATGGCTTTAAGTTTTCATTTACTGCATCCCATCGCCGTCGTATGCTTATTGATGGTAAGGAAGTTATGTAAGGAGAACAAATATGTTCGCTAACGATATTAGTATTGATCTTGGCACCACATCTGTTCTTGTTTATATCAAGGGCAGAGGAGTAGTATTAAACGAACCTACGGTAATTGCAGTTGACACTCAAAAGCAAGAGGTAGTGGCAGTTGGAGCTGAGGCGGGTGCAATGATGGGGCGTACACCACCTAATATCCGTGTTGTACACCCTTTGCGTGACGGAGTAATATCCGACTATACATTGGCACTTGAAATGATCAGACGGCTTATTCGTCGCGTAATTAACAGAGTGCCGGGCAGACCACGTATTATGATGTGCGTGCCATCAGGTATAACCGATGTTGAGCAACGTGCGGTGATTGACGCAGCTCGGGAGGTCGGTGCAAAGGACATATATGTAATTGAAGAGCCTGTTGCGGCGGCACTAGGTGCAGGACTTAAAATATCTGAGCCTCGCGGAACAATGGTAATTGATATAGGCGGCGGAACAACAGATATTGCTGTTATATCCTTAGGAGGCGTTGTCGCAAGCCGTTCCGTTAAAATTGCAGGTGATGAGGTTACGGAAGAAATCATCAGATATATGCGTCGGGAAATGCATCTGCATATTGGCAAGGTAACTGCTGAAAAGCTAAAGACAACCATCGCAGGCGTAGTAATGCGTGACAAGGAGATTTTGTGTGAAGCAAAGGGAGTTTGCACTATTACAGGCTTCCCCAAAAGTGTCACAGTTTCATCAAATGACCTATGCGAAATATTTGATGAATTTGTGTATAACATAACCGAGCGTGTGCGTGAGGTGTTGGATTTGACACCCCCCGAGCTTCAGGGTGATATTATTCTTAACGGAATTATAATGACAGGCGGTGGCTCCTTGCTATACGGACTTGATAAGCGTATTGAGGCAGAGATAGGTGTTAATTGCTATCTCGCAGAGGACATAACTCAATGTGTTGTAAGAGGCACAGGCTTGGCACTGTCGAAAATAGATTTCGTATCAAAGCCCAATGAGATTTATCATAAAAAGGCATACATTCACGAATAAAGGAGAACTTGGAAATGGAAATGAATAACATTGATATACAAAAAATACTACCGCATCGCTATCCCTTTCTGTTGGTTGATAAGGTTGTAGAGCTTGAGGAAGGAAAGAAAATTAAGGGTATTAAGAATGTAACGGTAAACGAGCCATTCTTCCAGGGACATTTCCCCGGAAATCCGATAATGCCCGGAGTTTTGATTTGTGAAGCATTGGCACAGGTAGGTGCGGTAATGCTTTTGTCAATGGATGAAAACAGGGGTAAGCTTGGTGTGTTTACAGGAATAAATAACTTCAAATTCCCCCGCCAGGTTGTACCGGGTGATACATTGGAGTTAAATGCAGAGCTTCTTACATATCGTCATGGAATGGGTAAGGCTGACGTTTGCGCTATGGTTGACGGACAGGTAGCGGCAAAGGGTGAAATCAGCTTTGCCGTAATTGAGAACAATGCCACAAAATGAGGTAATTGATGATTTGCAGAATGGCTATTTCATAATTCAGGATAATGATGGCTTTAAGTTTGGAATTGATGCAGTATTATTATCTGATTTTGCAAAGTCAGTATCAGGAAAAGTAATAGAC
The DNA here is from genome assembly GCA_045596105.1 of Candidatus Ornithomonoglobus sp. Taxonomy (GTDB): domain Bacteria; phylum Bacillota; class Clostridia; order UBA1381; family UBA1381; genus Ornithomonoglobus. The sequence goes on along the minus strand of JAZOBR010000113.1, from coordinate 1,953 downwards.
CTATGCACAGGTACAGGAATAATCCCCATATTGCTATGTGCAAAATCTCAGGCAGACACGATCGATGCCTTGGAAATTCAGTTGGAAATGGCAGAGATGGCACAAAGAAGCGTTCTTTATAATAAATTAGAGAATAAGGTGCATATTAAATGTGGGGATATTAAGGATGCATTTTCTTTCTATGGCAAAAGCGTATATGATGCAGTAACTGTAAACCCACCGTATATGAAATCGGGAACAGGGCTCATTAATGCAGGAGACAGTAAAACCATTGCCCGCCATGAGGTTATGTGCGACCTTGAGGATGTAGTTAAAATATCCTCGGGATTATTGAAACCCCATGGTAAAATGTTTATGATTCATCGTCCGTCAAGGCTTGCGGAGATATTTTATCTTATGACAAAGTATCAGGTACAGCCAAAGGTGATGAGACTTGTAGCACCGAGCATCGGCAAGGAAGCAAATATGGTTCTGGTATGCGGTATTAAATGTTCAAAGCCACAGCTTACAGTAATGCCGACGTTATATGTGTATAACGAGTATGGAAGCTATACAGAGGAGATTGATATAATTTATGGCAGAAAATAAAGGAACCCTTTACCTGTGTGCAACACCTATAGGTAACCTGGGAGATATTTCCGCAAGATGTCTTGAGATTTTGAAAAGTGTGGATTTAATTGCCGCAGAGGACACAAGAAGAACTCTGCAGTTGTTAAATCACTTTGGAATAACAAAGGCACTTACAAGCTATCACGAGCATAATAAAAAGGCAAAGGGCGAATACATAATATCCTTATTATTGGAGGGGAAGAATGTAGCGCAGGTATCGGATGCAGGAACTCCTGCCATATCTGACCCCGGTGAGGATTTGGTAAGGCTTGCAATTGAAAACGATATTACAGTTACATCCGTACCCGGTCCCGTAGCAGGAATTACCGCGTTAATTTTATCGGGCCTGCCTGCTGCACGCTACGCCTTTGAGGGTTTTTTATCAACAAATAAAAAGAATCGTCGAGAGCGTCTGGAAGGTGTCAAAAATGACACACATACTTTAATTTTCTATGAGGCACCCCATAAGCTTACAACAACGCTTTCGGACATGCGTGAGGTTTTTGGCGGAGACCGAAGAATTGCATTGGCTCGTGAGTTGACAAAAATGCACGAGGAGATTATAAGGTTAGACCTTGACGGTGCAATAGAATATTACAGTGATAAAGCGCCGAGAGGTGAATATGTTTTAGTGGTTGAGGGTGCGAAGGAATCAGTATCGGAGGAAACACCCTTCTGGGATGGTATGACAGTAGAGGAGCATGTAGATAAATACATTGCAGGCGGTCTTACCTCAAAGGACGCAATCAAGCTTGCGGCAACGGACAGAAATGTGCCAAAGCGTGAAATTTATAATGAATATCATAAGGAATAGGAGTGAGTGCTATGGCAGAGGAAAAGAAAAAAGGCGGAAAGGGTAAATTTTTATTACTTGGACTTGCAGCAGCAACAATTTATTCGGTTGCAACAGGTAAAGGACCCTTTAACAAGTATAGATTTAAAGAACAGCACGAGGAAATAGGTAAGTATCTGGAAACAAATTATCCTGATTGCATTTATTCGCCCATCACATTCCATGGAACAGGCTGGTCAGTAACGGTTATGCGTCTGGGTAAGGTTGTTAAGTTTATTTACTTCACAAAAGACGAGGCAGGCCATTATATCTTTACCGAGTTAGACGAAAAAATGGATTAATGTAACCAAATTATCCCTTTATGAATAGTATATACTACAATTCATTAAAAGGAGGTTTAAGTTATGTGTCTATTTAATAACAATGGCGGTTCAGAGTGGATTTGGGTTCTTATCATAATCCTTTTGGTATGTTGCTGCGGTGATAACAACAACCAGAGCTCATGCTGCTAATTAAAACCTTTTTGAGTCCTCAATTTGAGGACTCTTTTT
>JAZOBR010000112.1:0-6056 GCA_045596105.1 Candidatus Ornithomonoglobus sp. | reverse complement strand
AAGTGCGGGCGTGATTGCACCCTTTTCCATACGCCATTGCCAGTTGCCGTAGGGCTTTGAGGGGACATTCATTCGTGAATCCCCGTCAAGCTTCAACCAATCCTGCATCTGAAGAATTGCCGTTTCTGACACAGTTGCTATGGCGGTTTTTATAAGTGTATCGCAGATGGTATCCGTTGTTTTGTCGGGTGAGTTGATATACTCACAACAAAAATCAAGGGTATTGCGGTCAATCTCGTTGAGCCATGCCTTAACGGGTGCGTTATCGTGTGTGCCGATATAAACAACGGAATTTTTAGTGTAGTTATGGGGCAGATAGTCGCTTTCCTCTCTGGGGTCAAAGGCAAATTCCAAAACCTTCATTCCCGGATACCCCGACTCCTCCAGAAGATTCCTTACGCTATCTGTTAAAAAGCCTAAATCCTCAGCAATAATATCCATATCCCCAAGGGCGGTTTTCAGGGCGTGGAACAGCTCCATGCCAGGACCCTTTTCCCATTTGCCATTTCGTGCAGTATCGTCACCGTAGGGGATACGGTAGTATTCGTCAAAGCCTCGGAAATGGTCGATGCGAACAATGTCGTAGAGCTTTCTTGCCGATGTCATTCGTTGTATCCACCAGCCAAAGCCTGTTTCCTTATGGCGCTGCCATTTATATATGGGGTTTCCCCATAACTGACCATCGGCAGAAAAGCCGTCAGGGGGACATCCCGCTACTGTTTTGGGGCTCAATTTGTCATCTAAGTCAAACAGGTCGGGGGACACCCACACATCTGCACTGTCCATAGCAACATAGATGGGCAAATCACCGATGATTTTAATGCCATTATTGTTGGCGTAATTTTTAAGCTCCTGCCATTGACAGTAGAATTCATATTGTATCCACTCCCAGAATTCCACCTCGTCATGATTATCCTCCTTAAAGCACCATAGTGCATGGGACTCACGCATCTTTAGTGACTCATCCCATTCGGTCCAAGCCTTGCCCAAGTGCTTTTCCTTAATTGCCATAAACAGGGCATAGTTTGAAACCCAGCAATCGTTATCCTCAAGGAACTTGTAAAATCCACTCTTGTCAGTCACCTTAAACCTGTCATATGCCATACGCAAAACCTTAAATCGGTTATTGTAAAGCTTCTCGTAATCAACACAGGCAGGATCATCCCCCCAATGGATGTCCTTGACCTCATCCTCCTTTAGAAGACCCTTTTTTATAAGGGTGGGAAGGTCAATAAAATAGGGATTGCCTGCATGGGTTGAAAAGGACTGATAGGGTGAGTCGCCGTAGCTTGTCGGACATACGGGTAGTATCTGCCACAGGCTCTGCTTTGACTCCTTTAAAAAATCTATAAATTTCTTCGCCTCATCACCAATTGTGCCTATGCCATAGGGTGAGGGCAGGGATGATATATGCATTAATATTCCGCTTTTTCTCATATGGAACCTCCGAAAAATATATACTGAATTATTATAACAAGGCTTTGGATAAATGTCAAATAAAATGGTTAACATACTGTAAACTTTGATAAAAGCACTTGATTTTTAATACGTTTTGTGTTAGTATATACAGGAATAAAGCATATTAAACTTGCATTTAAGAAAGGATGATTATATATGGAAAGAATTTTAGCAATCATTATGGCAGTATCGATGGCTTTGGCAATTTCTGCCTGCGGTAGTAACAACGAGGTAACTCAGGGTACAGCATCAGTTGACGAGAACGGTAATATGATTGTTGGTACAACTATTGACGGTGCCGGTGACGAGGTTGATATGAAGGCCGTTGAGGGTGAGAAGCTCAGCGAGGTCAAGACTGAGGCAAAAACAGAGTCAAAGATTGGTGATTATACGGTTACAATCGAGGATGCAAAGGTCATCGACAAGGATGGCGAGAAGCTGGTAGTTGTATCATACACCTTCAAGAACAAGAGCGGTGAGCCTGTTGCCTTTGATAATGTAATGGTATCAGATGCAAAGCAGGGTACAAACGAGCTTGTAGGTGCGGTTGTGACAGGCGTTGAGGGTATCAACATTCTTTCAGGTGTTGAAATCATCGAATCGGGCAAGAGCACAAATGTACAGAAGGTATACAAGCTTGCAAATGAGGCTGAGGCTGTAAATATCAGTGTATATAAGTACGGTGCGGCAGAAGAGGGCTTTATAGAAAAGACCTTCAACCTGAAATAATATACAGATTAATATGAATCGGGCAGATGACGCCCGATTTTTTTTATACAAAAATTAGTTGCGTAAAATTGTGATTGGTGATATAATATATGAAAATGCTATAAGGAAGTAATGTTATGAAAATTTCAGAAGTTTTGAATAACGATAAGTTGTCCGTTTCCTTTGAGGTATTCCCTCCCAAGACAAGCACCGCATTTGATACGGTAAAGCGCGCGACAGAGGAGATTGCAAAGCTTTCACCCTCATTTATGTCAGTTACATATGGTGCAGGTGGCGGAACAAGTAAATATACGCTTAAAATTGCAAAAAACATTAAGGAAAAGTACGGTGTTCCGACTCTGGCACACCTTACCTGTGTTTCGTCAACAAAGGAAACTGTGGTGGAGAGAATTCGTGATATGAAGGCGGCGGGCATCGAAAATGTCCTTGCCCTGCGTGGGGACCTAACACCCGAGCAGAGGGGAAGCAACCGTACCGGTTGGGATTATCATTATGCTGTCGACCTGATTGATGATATCAAAAAGGGCGGAGATTTCTGCATCGGTGGTGCCTGCTATCCGGAATTGCATCCCGAAAGTGAAAATCAGAAGGAGGATATAAGGCATCTTAAGGAGAAGGTTGATAGAGGTTGCTCCTTCCTTACAACACAGATGGTATTTGACAATAACCTGCTCTATAATTTTATGTATAAAATTCGCGAGGCGGGTATAACCGTTCCTGTTTTGCCGGGAATTATGCCCATAACAAACGCAAATCAGGTATCACGTGCCATCGAACTGTCAGGCTCCTTTATGCCGCAACGCTTTAAAAGTCTTGTGGACAAGTTCGGTCATTCACCCGAGGCTATGAAGCAGGCAGGTATTGCATACGCAACAGACCAGATTATTGACATATTTGCCAACGGCATAAACCACGTTCACGTTTATTCAATGAATAAGCCTGAGGTGGCAGAGAGTATATTAAGAAACCTGTCAGATATTTTAGGATAATGGATAATACAGTTTTAACTAAAATCTATGATGCACCTCGGGTAGTGAGAGCAGAAATATTGCGATATGCAGGCGTTAAGGAAGCCGACGAGATGACACTGGCTATTATGGAGGAGTGTTTGGCTGAGGCATCGGCGGTCTTGTCATACAAGGTTACATTTGCCGTGTATTCCGTTACAAAAACCGATACGGGCTTAGACCTTGGCTTTTGCAAAACCGCATCTCGTGACCTTATGAAAAATCTTGGTGCATCCCATAGTGTAATTGTTTTTTGCGCCACTGTAGGACTCGGTATTGACAGATTAATCGCAAAATATAAGACCATATCCCCTGCAAGGGCGCTTATGCTTCAGGCAATCGGCACAGAAAGGATAGAGAGTCTGTGCGACAAATTTACAGAGGATATGTATGAAGAGACAGGCGGACTGCGTCCGCGCTTCAGCCCCGGCTACGGAGATTTTGAAATCTCCCATCAAAGGGATATTTTCCTGCACCTGAACCCATCAAAATCCATTGGCGTTTCATTAAATGAAAGCCTGTTGATGTCACCATCAAAATCCGTGACAGCGCTCGTGGGTGTGTGTGGTAACATGCAGGGGGAGACGGGCTGTAAAATCTGCAAACAGAAAAACTGTGCATACAGGAGAAAATTATGAATATAAAGGAATTTTTAAAGGATAATATAGTATACCTTGACGGCGGTATGGGTACCCTCCTTCAAAAGGAAGGCTTGGCACCCGGCGAGCTTCCCGAAAGATGGAATATGGAGCATCCCGATGTGATTACTCGTCTGCATAAGGCATATTTTGATGCAGGAAGCAATGTGGTGAACACCAACACCTTTGGTGCAAACATTTTGAAGTTCACAGAGGCGGAGCTTGATACAATTGTTAAATCTGCCATTGAAAATGTCCGGGAGGCAATCAAGACAAGCGCCTCAACCCAGCCTAAGTGGGTGTCCCTTGACATTGGCCCTACAGGCAGAATGCTTGCACCCTACGGGGACTTTGATTTTGACGATGCAGTTGCCGCGTTTAAAAAAACAATAGAGCTTGGAGTTAAATACGGAGCCGACTTGATATTCATTGAAACAATGAATGACAGCTATGAAACCAAGGCGGCACTTCTGGCGGCTAAGGAAGCATCGGATTTGCCTGTGTTTGTCTCAAACGCATATTCCGAGGATGGGAAGTTGATGACAGGCGCAACCCCCCAGGCTATGGTAGCAATGCTTGAGGGTATGGGTGCCGATGCAATCGGTATAAACTGCTCATTGGGACCTAAAGCCCTTGCACCCATATGTGAGGAATACTTAAAATATGCATCAGTTCCCGTAGTGCTTAAGCCTAACGCAGGCTTGCCTAAGGCGGTTGACGGTAAAACGGTTTATGATGTGTTGCCTGATGAGTTTGGCGATGATGTATCGGAGCTTGTTAAGAAGGGTGTAAGAGTGGCAGGTGGATGCTGTGGCACAACCCCCGATTACATTAAGGCACTGTGTGATAAAACAAAGGATGTAAAGCCTGTAGAAATTACGGATAAGGGTATCAGTCATATTTCATCCTATACACATGCCGTTACCTTTGGTAACAGGCCAATATTGATTGGTGAGAGAATCAATCCCACAGGTAAGAAACGTTTTAAGGAAGCCCTGAGGGAGAATGATATTGACTATATCCTTAAGGAAGGCATCGGTCAGCAGGATAAGGGCGTGGATGTCCTTGATGTGAATGTGGGATTGCCCGAAATTGACGAGGTGAGGATGATTAAAACTGCCGTATGTGAGCTGCAGGCAATCATTGACCTTCCGCTACAGATTGACACTACAAATATTGAAGCTATGGAGATTGCCCTGCGCCGATATAACGGCAAGGCAATGATAAACTCCGTAAACGGTAAAATGGAGAGTATGGAGGCGGTATTCCCCCTTACTAAAAAGTACGGAGGACTTATAGTTGCCCTTACTCTTGATGAGGGCGGAATCCCCGATAATGCAGAGGACAGACTCGAAATTGCAAGAAAGATTCTTGAGGTTGCAAAAAGCTACGGCATAGATAAAAAGGATATTATCTTTGACCCTCTGGCGCTTACAATCAGTGCAGATAACCGAGCAGGTGCACAAACCCTGAAGGCGGTTAAGCTGATAACCGAGGAGCTTGGTGCAAACACGTCCTTAGGTGTGTCAAATGTGTCCTTCGGCTTACCTAATCGTGACCTTATAAACGGCACATTCTTTGCCCTTGCAATGGGTAACGGGCTTTCTGCCGCTATTATGAATCCTTATGCGGATTCAATGATGAACTCATACCACACATACCTGGCAATATCAGGGATGGATAATAACTGCGAGAGCTATATAGAGTATGCAAACACCTTACCTACTATGGTAAAGGCAGAGGCAACTGTCGTAGCAAAGGCAGAAGGTAATGAGGGACGGTCAGAGCTTCAACACGCTATAATAAAGGGTCTTAAGGAACAGGCTGCATGTCTTACGCGGGAGGCTGTAAAAACCCGTGAGCCGTTGGAGGTGGTTACAGAGGAAATTATCCCTGCCCTTGATAGAGTCGGCGTAGGCTTTGAGAAAAAGACAATGTATCTTCCACAACTTCTTATGAGTGCAGAGGCGGCAAAGTATGCCTTTGAGGAGGTAAAGAAAACAATGCCCGAGGGGAAGGGAAAGGATAAATGTGCCTTTGTTCTGGCAACCGTAAAGGGTGACATTCACGATATTGGTAAAAATATTGTCAAGCTGTTGCTTGAAAACTACGGCTTTGATGTATATGATTTAGGCCGTGATGTTGAGCCAGAGCTGATAGTGGATAAGACGATTGAGGTATCGGCACCTATTGTAGGCTTGTCGGCACTCATGACAACAACCGT
>JAZOBR010000111.1:0-3567 GCA_045596105.1 Candidatus Ornithomonoglobus sp. | reverse complement strand
CATTCCTATTTCAAATCCGTTTCTCGCAAGCTTATTTAGTGAATCACTATAATCCTCCGCCCACTTCCCTGTTACATAAAAGGTGGCTGTTACATCATTGTCCTTGAGAGTCTTAATGATACTGTCTATATCATAATCATTCCATGCACAGTCAAATGTCAGTGCAATTTTATTCTCATTATTTTCCACGCTGTAAATGGGTATATCACGCCCGCCCACCAAAAAGGTAGTAATTGCTCTGCCTGAGGATAGCACAACTCCAAACACAGCAAGAATGGCAAGAGCAGAAAAAAGTAATTGCTTTTTATTTAAAACTAAAAAACGCATAGGGTCCCCTCCTTAGTAAAGATAGTGTAATTCTATGCGTTTTCTTCTGTATTAATTCATAAAAGCCTGTTACAAAATGCGACTTATAACAACCAGGTGGGTAGTGAATTGTTACGCTTTGGTTGTGGCTTTTCTTCTGCCATAGGCTTTTCCTCTGCCATAGGCTTACAATGTGTCTTTGGCTTTGCAGATGCCTCAGCCTTTGGCGTTGTCACACGCTTTGCTTTAAAGGGGTCTTTTGTATTCTTCTTCTCAAGGTATCCGATACACTCTGTCTCAAAATCAGTATCCTCAACAGGGATACTCTTAAATCTGTCGGCAAATACCTTACCCTCCTTCTGAGAGTCACGGTTACAGCTTCGTGCAAAGGAAATAAGTACCGGCTTCATATCCATACCGATACCTGCCTTGCTTTCCTTAACCATCATAACCACACGATCATTAAAGAATCTGATGCCCAGAAAATTCTTTTTAAAGTTGTCAGCCACCAAGCCTTCAAAAAGCTCCTGTGTTTTTTTGCTCTTGAAAAGACTCTCGCTTACACCCTTAAGCATAACCATATATTTACCTGTTTTACTCTTTTCTCTTGCCTTACGTGCCATAATTCTGCTCCTTTCAGATTTTCTTATAAATACATTATATCACAAAATCTTCGGGGACACAAAACATTTTTTTGTTTTTTTCATAAATTCGGCATATTGCACATATCAATAATTATACTGCAATTGGAGGGGATACTCTTGGAATATTATGAAATGTCCATACCCGATGCCATAAATGCATTGGATACTGATATAAATAAAGGATTAAGTGAAAAGGAGGCACAAAAGCGACTGTCACGCTACGGTAAAAATGAACTGCAATCAGGCAAAAAGCGTTCTGTTATAGGTCGTTTTTTTAAACAGTTTGACGACTTTATGATAATGGTGTTGCTGGGTGCCGCGGCACTTTCATTCTTTACATCTTTGGCAAATAGTGACCCCGACATTTTAGAGCCTCTTGTTATTCTTTTCATTGTCACATTAAATGCACTGTTAGGCACCATACAGGAGGTCCGTGCCGAGCATTCCATCGAGAGCCTAAAAAAAATGTCCTCACCTGTGGCGCGCGTTCAAAGAGATAACAAGGAACAGAAGATAAGCTCACGGTTTGTTGTCCCCGGGGACATAATTTTTCTTAAAGCAGGAGATATAATCTGTGCGGATGCACGGCTTATAAAGACAACTGGCCTTTCAGTTAATGAATCACCGCTTACAGGTGAGGCAGCGGAGGTAAAAAAGGATGCCGAGGTTATTCTGCCTCCCCTGAGCCCTGTGTCAGATTTGAAAAACTCCGTTATGGCAGGATGCTCAGTAACATCTGGTGTTGCAACCGCACTTGTTATAAAAACAGGTATGGACACTCAAATGGGCAAAATCGCAGAAATGCTCAATGTGACCGAAGCAGTTCAAACACCACTACAGAAGCGGTTAGAGAAAACAGGTAAGGCTTTGGGTGTTGCCGCAATTATTATTTGCTCGATAATATTTCTTATCGGCATTTACCGACATATACCGCCCCTTGATATGTTTATGACCTCTGTTTCCCTTGCAGTTGCGGCAATCCCCGAGGGTTTACCCGCAATCGTTACCATACTCCTTGCATTGGGTGTCCTTAGGATGTCACGCCACAACGCCATTGTCCGCAATCTGCCGTCGGTTGAAACTCTTGGCTGTGCTACGGTTATATGCACCGATAAAACAGGCACTCTTACAAAGAATGAAATGGCAGTTGCTGAGGTCAAAACAGAAAATCTGCCCCGACTTTTACGGCTTGCAACTCTTTGCACTGAGGATGGTGAATTTATAAACCCCACCGACCGCGCTATCCTATCCTATTGTCAGGGACGAGGGATTGACACTGCAAGCTACAAGGCTCTTAAACCTCGAACAGAGTCTATCCCTTTTTCGTCAGAGAGAAAGCGGATGACAGTAATTTGCGATGGCAAGGAAATTACCAAGGGTGCATCGGAACACATATTAAGAACTTGCACAAAGGTCGACACAGGCACAGGCAAACAACCTTTGACCCACGACAAAAAACGGCGTATCGAAAAGGACATAAAGGCTATGACCACCAATGCCCTGCGTGTAATTGCCCTTTGCTACAGAGATGGTAACACTGTAACAGAAAAGGATATGGTGTTTTTAGGACTTATAGGCATATATGACCCACCAAGAGCTGAGGCAAAAAGTGCGGTAAGAACGGCACAACGGGCAGGAATACGGACTATTATGATTACAGGCGATGACCCGAACACCGCCTTGGCGATAGCCAGGGAAACAGGGATAATCAAAGACAATCAAAGAGCAGTGACAGGTGCAGAAATAGACCTCTCAGAGGATGGAGAGCTATTGGAAATTGTAAAGACACATCAGGTTTTTGCAAGAGTAACGCCTGAACATAAGCTACGGATAGTAAAGGCATTGCAGAAAAACGGAGAAATCTGTGCTATGACAGGTGACGGTATAAATGATGCCCCTGCCCTTAAGGGTGCAGATATAGGGTGCAGTATGGGTATAACCGGAACAGATGTGGCAAAATCCGCCTCGGACATTGTTCTTACCGATGATAATTTTGCCACTATTGTCTATGCGGTAGGTGAAGGACGTGGGATATATGATAATATATCCAAATCCATCAGGTTTTTGCTCTCCTCAAATATCGGAGAGATACTGACCATTTTGTTTGCCATTATATACAGTGCCTTCTCACCCTTAACCGCCATTGAGCTATTATGGATAAACCTCGTTACCGATTCACTCCCTGCCATTTCTCTCGGACTTGACCCAAAGGATGATACTGTTATGCACCGACCTCCTACCAAAAAGGGTCTGCTCTCACCATCTGTATGGGCAACTATAGTTCTGGAGGGACTTATGATAGGCGCTCTGTCACTTGTGGGCTATGGCATGGGTCTTGTCCTTACTCATAACCCAACCGCTGCAAGGACTATGTCCTTCTTTGTCCTGTCTGTTTCTCAATTGACCCACGCCTTTAATATGCGGTCAGAGGGAACAGTTTTAAACCACAAGCTTATAGAAAACAAATATCTTGTTTTCTCCTTTTTAGCAGGACTTTCGGCACAGATTTTTATTATGTACATACCGCTTCTGCAGGACATCTTCGGGATAGCACCTCTTGGCGGTATCACCCTTTCTGTTTCATTATTACTGTCTGTGAAGTCGGATCGTAGCCATG
>JAZOBR010000110.1:0-12336 GCA_045596105.1 Candidatus Ornithomonoglobus sp. | reverse complement strand
TTTGTATGAAAAGCAGCACGACGATAATGATTCTATTCAACCAACGGCATTAAGATATATTATTTTTAACACTGTGCAAAAAGAAGATTCGATAATTCATAAATTATCCCAATTTATAAAAGGTATGCGTTTTACGTCCGCTTCTTCTGCAACCATGCCATTTCGTGGATATTATGCTGATTACTTCGATAATCCAGAGAATTTATCCAAATTTGAAAAATATTTAAATGATTATGGTGTGAAATGCAAATTAGTAGTATTAGAACAAGTTGATGGAAAAAAAGATCTTTATTTTGATCATGCAAAACCATTGCATTTTAATAGTAATTTATCAAGTGGAACTGCTGCATTAACAAGATTTTACTTTCAATATTTGAGTAACGGAAAACCATCTTTTGTATTCATGGATGAATTTGATGCATTTTATCATTATGAACTATCAGAAAAGATTGTTAATTTACTAGAGGATGAATTTGAATGTCAGGTGATTCTTACATCGCATAATACTGATTTATTGAGTAATTCAATCATGCGTCCGGATTGTTTTATGATATTGAGTGATGGAAAACTTACTCCAATATGTGAAGCAACAAATCGAGAGTTGAGACAAGGACACAATTTGGAAAAGTTATATAAAAATGGTGAGTTCGATGTATAACGAAGGACGAAACATCCTCTTAATCGTTGAGGGCGCGGATGATGAGGTAAATTTGTTCAATAAAATTATACATTGCTTCCCCGAGATAAGACTTTCTCCAGAAAACATATTAGTTTATAATACCAATATGTGGGCACTAAATGATGAATTAACAGGATCTTTTGGAGATGACTGGTACGATTCTGAAGATATAGAATTTAGAGAGTTCTTAGAATCTAAATTTCCTGATATTAGAGGCAAGAAGATCACAGACACATATTTGGTTTTTGATTATGAAAGACAAGATGATAGGTTTGCCCCCCAAAAAATAGAAAACATGTGCAAGTTCTTTAATGATTCGACGGAAAATGGTCAACTATATATCAATTATCCAATGATAGAATCTTATCGTCATTTGAATGTTAAGCCGTTGCCTGATGAAGGATTTAAAGACAGAATATGCAATGTGCAAGAACTTAAACAATATAAAAGTACCGTTGGCGTTGAAACAAAATATCACGATTATAGAAAGTACGAAAAAACTCATATGCAACAAATTATAATCCATAATTTGAAGAAGATATCATATATCTTAGGTGATGAATATGATTTAGAAGAAGGTCAATTGTTGAGTCTTGCGGAGCAAATTAATCATGTTGATATTGTGAAAAAACAAAACGAATTGTCCAAAGCTGACGACGGATATGTTTATGTACTATGTACATGTGTTATGTTTGTAACTGACTACAATCCAAAACTTTTGATGGAAACATAATAAAAAGCACAACTACTTTTTTTGATAAGTGGTTGTGCTATTTCTTTTTTGAGTATTAATATGTTGCAAGGCTTTAATCTCAAGTTCTCCATCTGCTTCGCCATTTTTTCTCCATTTTGGCATTGAGCTTTATAAAGTTATAAAAATCTTTATCGGAGTTAATGTTTTGAAACCCTTGTAGGGAATAGGGTTTTATGGGTTTTTATTGAGATATAATAATTTATGATAAAAGGCAGTCAGTCAACTATACCAAGTTTCATAATATTTCACATCTCCTTTATTTTCAAGGGTTTCAGGCGTTTTTTAAACGGATTTGACACCATTTTCTCTTGATTGTTTTCTTCATAATGCCACTTTTCTTGATGAATCATTAGTAACATATACATTACATTATTATATCATAATGACATCTGGTAGTCAATGATTCTGCATAAAGTTTATTGTAAACCGACACTGCAAAGTGCTGAAAATGGTTCTGTAATGTTGATTTGTTCATAAAATATGCTATAAACTATATAGTAAAAGTTCCTTCGGAATGTGAGGTGCGATATTCGGAACCTGCAGCTATATGCTAAAGCAGGACAAAAAAGACATTTCTCCCTGACAGATTCTTGTATGCAAGAGATTTATTTGATAATAAGTATCAGGAATTAATTGAATGTCTGTCCCTGTCACAGAATGTCAAGGATATGGTATATTATAAGAATGTCGAAAGACTGATAACTAAATAAAAAAAGACGCATCTAAAGTGAACCCCATTTAGTTCACTTCAATCGCGTCTTTTTTTATTTGTTGACTGCAATAACAGTATAATCAACGAGCTTTTTAGGTGTTATAACCGCACCCTTATCTGTAGGAGAGATGCCTACCTCCTCACCCTTTAATGCCAAACAACTCCTCCATAAAGCTCGGGTCAAAGTCCTGGCAATACTCATCGTACACACCCGTCATAAAGGATACCATAACTGTATCGCCGCCTTTTACATACTCCCTGATTGCCTCCTTGTTGTGTGCATTTTTCGATATATTTGTCGATTGTCTTACCGTAAAGCTTCTCTTGAAACTCACCGATAAAGGCATCTAAATCCTTGGGGTCTGTTGCTTAGAAGATATGATTCAACTACTCAACATTACAACCGAAATCCTTTATAAAGCGGTTGAATTTCTCGAATATATCCTCTTGAATAAATCGGCTCTGCTTCGCGGTAATTCGCATCGGTTTAAAAACCAAATCCTTTGATGTTGCTTTCTTTGCTTCTCCTCTTACAGGCTCTTTAAAAAACCCTTCAACAAATTATATATCTTTTCGTGTCCCGCATCGGAGGGATGAAGTCCATCGGGAACAAATCGTTCTCTGATTGACTCAACCTCAGGCTGCAGACCACTCATATTATATAAGTCAAGCACGGGGATTGCATAGTATCTTGCAACCTGCTTAATTGCCTCAACATAATCCTCTAATGTCCCCACATTACGGACGCCACACTCATTATATTCACTGCACTCGTTAAGACGATGCAAGGGTGTCATAACAACAATCTGACTTTCGGGGTACTTTCTCAGAAGGTCAATATACAAGTTATGCAACGCACCATAGAAGGTCCCGTCTGTTCTGTCATCAAACTCACCAAAGCTTGCGTCACCATGGCCGTAATCGTTTGTACCACCAAAGACCACAACCACATCTGCATCACTATCCATATCAACTACTCGGCTTCTAAAATACATATCGTGGCGTTCAGTTGTGGGGTTTATCTGCTTTGCAATTCTTGTACCGCCGATACCATAGCCAACCGTTATCGCACCATCCTGCTGTAATCTCTGCCAATAAATATTATTACTGCCTTCTACTCCTGCACCCTCAGTGATACTATCACCCAGGAATACCATTTTCTTTCCTTTTAGCTCCATTTACATTTTCTCCTTAACCCATCATTGATTCACGTGACTGTGAAATTGTATATGGCACATTGTCACTTATCACAACTCTATCCTGCAAGCGGATATCCTGTGATGATGCACCAACATAAACGTCATACTCACCTGGCTCCACAATCCAATCCTTACAAATAATGTTGTAGTATGCAATGTCTGATATTGCGATTTCAAGTTCAAGTTCTACGGTTTCATTAGCTTTTATGTCCATTTCTTTCCCTCATCAATCAACCCAAGCTGATGCAATTCTCGTCCAGGCATTATGACAACATACCCTTTTATCATTATTGCATACAGGTGACAATCTCACCTCATCAAGCTCTTCAAGTCTTGTATATCTGCCATCAAGGTAGCCTTCAATTCTGTCAACCGCCAAACCCACAATTTTACAAAATGACACCTTTTGTATTAAAGTTGTATTTTTGTCTAATGATTATATCATAGCTTTTAAGGAAAATCAATATAATTATATTTTATTTTAATAAAAAAGAACTGTTCCGCAGAACAGTTTCTTTATTAAAATTTATCAGGCTTCTTATCACTCTTACCGAATTCATACAATATAGCTTCGCAAATCCTCCTTGATGCATCACCATCACCATAAGGATTTGCCGCCTGTGCCATTTTGTTGTATTCCTCGGGGTTGTCCAACAGCTCCTTAGCCATAGACTTAATAACCGCCTTATCAACACCTGCAAGCTTAACTGTACCTGCAAAAACTGCCTCAGGACGCTCTGTTTCACGACGCAAAACCAATACAGGCTTCGCCAATGCAGGGGCCTCCTCCTGAATACCGCCCGAGTCTGTCATAACCATATAGCTTTGTGAAATTGCGTTATGAAGCTCCATAACATCAAGGGGGTCAATGAGATGGACTCTGTCCATATCCCCGAGAATCCCCCATACGCACTCACGAACTGCAGGGTTAAGATGCACAGGATATACAACCTCTACATCCTGATACTCTTCTACAACTTCCTTGATTGCGTTACAGATATCCTCCAAAGGCTTGCCCAGATTCTCGCGACGATGTGCAGTAACCACAATAACTCTTCTGTTCTCAAAATCAAGAGAGCGCAGGCACTCGTCAGAGAATTCGTAGTCTTCCTTAACAGTTGTCTTTAGTGCATCAATTACTGTATTGCCTGTAATATAAATCTTTGACTCGTCAATGTTTTCCTTAATAAGATTATTGAAATTACGCTCTGTAGGAGAAAAGTGTATTGCCGCGATTCTGCCTGTAAGCTGACGGTTCATCTCCTCAGGGAAGGGACTGTAAATATCATAGGTTCTCAGTCCCGCCTCAACGTGGCCAACCTTAATCTGCTCATAGAATGCACCCAACGCCGCAACAAAGCTCGTCGAAGTATCACCATGGACAAGCACTATGTCAGGCTTCTCCTTCCTTAGCACCTCTTCCATTCCCATAAGCACTCGGGTTGTTATTCCTGCAAGGCTCTGGCGTGTTTTCATTATATCCAAATCGTAATCAGGCTTAACATCGAAGGCTTCAAGAACCTGGTCAAGCATCTCTCGATGCTGTGCGGTTACGCACACGACGGTCTCTATCTCATCATATTTCTTTAGCTCCAGAACAAGGGGGCACATCTTGATTGCCTCAGGTCTTGTTCCGAAAACTGTCATTACCTTAATCTTGTCCATCCTCTTCCTCCGTCTCAGTATCCTTTTCACCTTCTGCCTTATGCACATAGCTGTTTTTCCCAAGCATTGTAGCAATAAGCAGGAATATCAATACACATATAAGCAATAGCATAGCACGCAGAAATCTCTGCTCTGCCAAAAGTATTGAGGTTATTCCCAATACACCGCTGATTGCGTAAAGAATAAATACCGTCTGCTTCTGCGAGAAGCCCATATCATATAATCTGTGATGCAGATGTCCTCTGTCTGCACTCATGGGGTTCTTGCCTGTAAGAATTCTTCTTAGCATTGCAAACAGTGCGTCAAACAAGGGTAGTCCCAGCATTACAAGGGGAACTGCAAAGGAAATTACCGCATAACTCTTGAACATTCCCTGTACTGACAATACCGACAGCATATAGCCCAAAAACATCGAGCCTGTGTCACCCATAAATATCTTTGCAGGGTTAAAGTTATAGGGCAAAAAGCCGAAGCATGAACCCATTATTACAATACCCATAAGGGCAATTTCGTACTCATGGTAGGTGATTGAGATAAACACCAGAGACATCGACATTATTGCCGATACACCCGCCGCCAGGCCGTCAAGACCGTCAATGAAGTTTACGGCATTTGTCATAAACACTATCCATAATACTGTTACGGCTACCGATGCCCACATAGGCAATACAATAAAGGGTACCTCAGAAAATACATTGGGGTTTGAGAATATGGAAATTCTTATATCACCATACAGTACAACCACCAATGCCGCAATTATCTGTATAACAAACTTGAGCTTTGCATCAAGGGAACGACAGTCATCAATCACTCCCAGCACGCACAATATTGCCGCACCAACCAGGATTGAGATAAACTCCTTTGAAAAATCACCACCAAAGCAAAGCACCGCTACCATAAAGCCAAAAATTATGGCAAGTCCGCCGATTCTCGGCGTGGGGCGCTTATGCACTCGTCTTTTATCCTTTGGTATATCCACCGCACCAATTTTGTATGCAAATCTACGCACCAAGGGTGTTGTTGCAAATGTGAATATAAATGAGATGATGAATGCAAATATCATACTTGCATAATTCATACTATACCCTCCCTACGGCTTAATCTACTATAAAGCCTACCTTCTTGTAAACCTTCATAAGTGTTCTACGGGCAAGTCTTTGAGCAGACTCTGCACCGCTCTTATATACGCTCTCAAGGTATGCCTTATCCTTGATAATTCTGTCATATTCCTCACGAATAGGACGGATTGCATCAACCACAGTATCAGCTACTGCACCCTTGAATGCGCCATAGCCCTCACCTGCAAACTCCTTTGCAACCTCCTCGGGAGTCTTATCCTGCATAACTGCCATAATGCTCAGAAGGTTGTTGATACCTGCCTTTGCCTCGTCATCGGGACGATACTCGATAATTCCTTCACTATCCGTTACGGCACTCTTAATCTTCTTTGCAATTACATTGAAATCATCCATCATTGAAATAAATGATTTGGGGTTGGGGTCAGACTTTGACATCTTCTTTGTAGGCTCCTGCAGGCTCATAATCTTTGCACCCGACTTAACCAATACGCCCTCGGGAATCTTGAATACGTTACCGTAAATTCCGTTAAATCTCTGGGCAATGTCACGACAAATCTCAATATGCTGCATCTGGTCCTTACCTACAGGCACAAGGTCTGTCTGATAAAGCAGGATGTCCGCTGCCATAAGCACAGGATATGTAAATAGTCCTGCATTGATATTGTCCTGATGGCGTGAGCTCTTGTCCTTGAACTGTGTCATTCTCTGCAGCTCACCCATATATGTGTAACAGTTTAGCACCCATGCAAGCTCCGCATGAGCACTATTGTGTGACTGAATGAAAAGTGTACACTTTTCGGGGTCAATACCGCAGGCAATATATAGTGCCAGAAGCTCCAGGGTACGCTTTCTCAGTTCCGTAGGTGTCTGACGAACGGTTATTGTATGCAAATCCATCATTGCGAATATACATTCATAATCATTCTGCAAGTCCACCCAGTTTTTTATTGCACCAAGGTAGTTGCCCAGAGTAATATTACCCGAAGGCTGAACACCTGAGAATATTCTCTTTTTTGGTGCTGAATCCATAATCTTCTCTTCCATTATATACTCCAATCCTTACAGCAACTCAGTCAATGCCTCGCCAAGTCGTCTTACACCCTCGCGAATCTGCTCCTTTGATGCTGATGAATAATTTAATCTGAATTTATTTGAGGGCAGGCTCTGGTTAATTGCGAAGTTTGAGCCGGGCACGATTGCTACCTTTTTCTCAAGACATCTGTTAACAAGAGCTGACACATCCTCTATTCCCTTGCACTCACACCATAGGAATATTCCACCTTCGGGTACTGTCCATTCTACCTTGCCCTTGGGGAAGAATTCCTCCATTGCATCAAGCATACACTGACACTTTTCACGATACAAATCTCTGTTCTTTGCAATGTACTTATTAATGTCGTACTTCTTCATAAACTGTACGCACATCATCTGTGTCAGCATAGGGGTATGTACGTCATTTGTCTGCTTAAGCATTTCAACCTTTTCCATCAAGGGTGCCGGGCCAATTACATAGCCAAGACGCATACCTGGTGACAAAATCTTTGAGAATGAGCCGCAGTAGATAACTCTATTCTCCTTGTCAAGAGACTTCAGAGTTGCTACCTCATCACCTGAGAATCTCAAATCACCATAGGGATTATCTTCTAACACAAGCACATCAAACTCATTTGCAAGCGCCAATAGTTCCTCACGCTTTTTGAGGCTCATGGTTGTACCTGTGGGGTTCTGGAAGGTAGGAATTGTATAGATAAGCTTTGCATCGGGATTTGCTTCCAATTTCTCTCTAAGCATCTTTGTATCCATACCGTCCGCTTCAACATCCACGCCTACAAGCTCACACTCGTATGAACGGAATGCATTAAGGCTACCGATAAAGCTCGGGCTTTCAACGATGATTTTGTCACCCTTATTTATGATTGCCTTTACAGTCAAATCAATACCCTGATTTGCGCCTGTGGTTATTAAAACGCTGTCCTCTTCATTATATGCGTTAACCTCTTTTGCCCGTGCAATCGCACACTCCTTCATTTTTGGATAACCGTCAGTTGTGCCGTACTGCAATGCAACTGTGGGGCTGGTCATCAAAATCTTACCTGCTATCTTTGAAAGCTCGTCGGCAGGAAAAAGCTCTGATGCAGGGTTACCGCCTGCAAGTGAGATAATCTCAGGGTCTGCCATACGCTTGAACATCTCACGAATTGCCGAGCCCTTCATAGGCTTTACTCTGTCAGAAAAAAACTTGCTGTAATCTATCATTTTTATTTCACTCCTTATTTGTTAGCCTTACTCCATGAGTCCTTGAGACCGACTGTTCTGTTAAATATAATCTTATCCTCTGTTGAATCCTTATCAACGCAGAAATAACCCTGTCGCATAAACTGGAATGTGTCTCCGGGCTTTACACCGCTCAATCCGCTTTCAAGTTTCGCATCAGGCATAACAATCACACTGTCGGGATTTAAGTTCTCTGTAAAGCTTTCAACACCTGACTCGTCTGAGGGATTAGGTACATTAAATAATCTGTCGTACAAACGCACCTCTGCATCTACTGCATTCCTTGCACTTACAAAATGAATTGTACCCTTAACCTTTCGTTTGTCCTCGGTGTCGCCACCCCTTGAGTCGGGAGCATAATCGCAGTGAACAACCGTTACATTGCCGTTTTCGTCCTTCTCACAGCCTGTTGCTGTTACATAATATGCACCCTTCAAGCGGATTTCTCTGCCGGGTACCATTCTCTTATACTTATTCGGAGCCTCCTCCATAAAGTCGTCACGCTCAATATAAAGCTCCCTTGAGAACTCAACCATGCGGGTACCCATTGTTTCATCCTCGGGATTGACCTCAACCTCAAACTCCTCAATCAAATCCTCGGGATAGTTGTCAACCACAAGCTTAATGGGGTCCAACACTGCCATTGCTCTCGGTGCGTTAGCATTCAAATCCTCTCTGATGCACGCCTCAAGCATAGCAAAGTCAATTACACTGTTTGCCTTCGCAACACCGATTCTGTCACAGAAATCACGAATTGCCGCAGGTGTGTAACCACGACGGCGCATACCGCACAGCGTTGACATTCTCGGGTCGTCCCAACCCTCAACGATACCCTCTGTTACAAGCTTCAGGCAACGTCTCTTTGAAGTCAGGGTGTAGTTAAGATTCATTCTTGCAAACTCAATCTGGCGTGAGGGTGACTCGTAGCCGATTTCACGCAAAAACCAATCGTACAAGGGACGGTGGTCCTCAAACTCCAATGAGCATAGAGAATGAGTTACGCCCTCAACCGTATCTGAAATGGGATGTGCAAAATCATACATGGGATATACGCACCATGTGTCACCTGTACGATGATGATGTGCTCGCAAAATACGATAAATTACGGGGTCACGCATATTAAGGTTGGGTGATGCCATATCTATCTTTGCACGAAGCACCTTTGAGCCATCGGGGAATTCACCGTTTGTCATTCTCTCGAACAAATCAAGATTTTCCTCGATTGAACGGTCACGATAGGGGCTGTTCTTACCGGGTGTTTCAAAAGTACCGCGATACTCGCGGATTTCGTCTGCTGTAAGGTCGCATACAAACGCCTTGCCCTTCTTTATCAGCTCGATTGCAGCTTTATGAATTTCAGGGAAGTAATCTGATGCATAAAACACATTATCCCAATCGAAGCCAAGCCACTTAATGTCCTCCATAATTGAGTCAACATATTCCACGTCCTCCTTTGTGGGGTTTGTATCGTCAAGCCGGAGGTTACACTCACCATTGTACTTGTCCGCCATACCGAAATCAATGCATATAGCCTTTGCATGGCCTATATGCAGATAGCCGTTAGGCTCGGGAGGGAATCGTGTCTGGACATGGTCATAATGTCCGTCCTTTAAGTCATTGTCTATGGCTTCCTCAATAAAATTTCTTGAAATATATTCTTCCATCTTTTTTCTCCGTTACTTATATTTTGTCGATTGCCGCCGCAATTCTCTCTCTTGCCTTGTCCTCACCCAGGGTCTGCATAATTGTGTACAAATCAGGTGTGTTAAGTCTGCCTGTTACCGCTACTCTAATAACGCCCGATACATCACCTGCGTGACCCTTGAAGCTGTCGGGGTCTGCCTTATAATCCTTGGGAGATTTCGCAAAGCCTAACTCCTCTGCAATTGCCTGTATTGTGGGGAACCATTCCTCCGCTGCACCCTGGTGGTTATATACCTCCAGATATCGGTTAAGGATTGCTTTCTTATCCTCATCCCTTACGTTCTCTGCCCATCGAAGTTCTCCGTCGAACAACTCATCGTACATATATGCGATGTAGTCCTTGACCTCCTGCCACTTGCCGATGTCCTTTCTGGGCTTCTTATTTCCACGCTCGATTGAGAATACCGCCTTGGCATAGTCAGGGTTATTTACGATAAGTGCGTTAAGCTCCTTATCATTTGCCTCTGACCACTCTGCCACCGCATTATATACATCCTCTGCCGTCATTGTTGAAATGTAAGTCTTTGAAATATCGTGAAGCTTCACCATATCGAACAACGCACCTGCCTTGCTCATCTTTGATAGTGTGAAACCAAACTTGTCGATGCTCTCGTCCTTATTTGCACGACGCCAATCCTCATAGTTTGAGTTTGCGATTGTCATAAGGTACTCATTAACTGCACCCGCAGGGTAGCCTGCCTCACTGTAGAAGTCTACCGCTGCCTCTGGGTCCTTACGCTTTGAAAGCTTACGCTTTCCGCCTGTTTCTGTATCCTCCTTCATAATAGGTGCGATATGTGCATACTTTGGTGCCTTGAAGCCAAGCACATAGAATAACTGCAAATGAATAGGTACTGATGACAGCCACTCGTCACCTCGTGTGACATGAGTTGTATGCATAAGATGATCATCAACTGCGTGAGCAAAATGATATGTGGGAGTGCCGTCCTTCTTAAGCAATACAATATCAAGTATATTTTCGGGCATCTCTACCTTGCCCTTAACCTCATCCTTGAAGGATATTCTGCCATCGGGCTTACCTGGTGACTTCAAACGGACAACATACTCATCACCTCCGTCAATGCGTGCCTTTGCTTCCTCAACCGTAATGTCGCGATACTTTGCGTACTTGCCGTAAATGCCGGGCAACGCCTTTTCTACCTCCTGTGCCTCACGAACCTTTACAATTTCATCCTCTGTCATAAAGCAGGGGTATGCCAGGCCACGCTCAACCAAGGCCTTAACGAAGGCGTGGTATATGTGGTTTCTGCGGCTTTGGGTGTAGGGACCGTATGCGCCGGATTCCTCAGTTTCGTTTAGTGCGCCCTCATTGGGAGTGATGCCGAAATCCTTAAGACCGTTTACCATACCAATAACGCCGTTTTCAACCTCACGTTTTTTGTCAGTATCCTCAATTCGCAGATAGAACACACCATCCTTGCCTGCGGTCTTGGCTGCAACGAATGCCGCAAACAGGCTTCCAAAATGCAAAAATCCCGTTGGTGACGGCGCAAATCGAGTTACTCTTGCACCCTCTGGCAAGTTACGTTTGGGGTACATTGCCTCATAATCCCCGGGTGTTTTATCTATTGAGCCAAACAATAGCTCTGCCATGGTTAAATTATCCATTTATGTCAATCCTTCCTATTTCTATTCCTAATTATAGCTATTTTATTATATTATAACGCATTACGACAAAAATATCAAGTAGAAATAACGAAAACCGAAGGATTTATTGCAATTTTTGGCATTTTATAAAAATATAGCAAAACAAAGCAAAAAACTCTTGATTATTATAGTAAAATTTGTTATAATGATTAAGTAAACTTAAAATGCAGGTATGGTGGAATTGGCAGACACGCATGGTTCAGGTCCATGAGAAAGCGATTTCATGCAGGTTCAAGTCCGTGAACCCTTTTTAAGGGAGTAACATAAAACGGCTTGTGTAAATGCTGATAACTTAAAATTTAATATATGCGCCCTTGGCGGAATTGGCAGACGCGCATGGTTCTGCTCGCGTCATATCGGTGAAAAGTGATTGAATTCGGTTTATCCGTTTTCATATTTGAGGATTAAGCGGTTTTGCTCCTCCTCGGGGTTACCTCTCCCGTGTAAAAATTATGAGGTTATAATTTAATATGCAGGTATGGCGGAATTGGCAGACGCGCATGGTTCAGGTCCATGTGAAAGCAATTTCATGCAGGTTCAAGTCCGTGAACCCTTTTTAAAGGAGTAACATAAAACGGCTTGTGTAAATGCTTAAAACTAAA
>JAZOBR010000109.1:0-9466 GCA_045596105.1 Candidatus Ornithomonoglobus sp. | reverse complement strand
CTTCACCGCCATCAACTGCATTGCATACCGTCAGGGTCGCACCCTCACTCACATCTGCACGTACCCAAATTTCGTTAATCCCCGCATAGTCAAAATCCGACATTTCCTTCAGGGTAAATTCCCACGGCTCACTATAATCCTCGGTGTATGTTCTGTATACTCCATCAGTATCTGCAACATAAAACTCGTCATTGTACCTGATATAGCCTATACGCTCTCCCTCATCCTCCTTATGCCAGATTTCAAAG
The DNA here is from genome assembly GCA_045596105.1 of Candidatus Ornithomonoglobus sp. Lineage (GTDB taxonomy): Bacteria > Bacillota > Clostridia > UBA1381 > UBA1381 > Ornithomonoglobus. Next base: position 9,218 of record JAZOBR010000109.1, on the reverse strand, counting down.
AGGGTGTCATATACTATATTTTCCCAAACTCCGTCCTTTCGTTTTGCAGAAGCATAGTATTTTCTGCCGTCAAAGCCTGCAACCGCATCGACATAGGTTGTGTTCAAGGAATGGCTTATGTTTCTCGGCATAGTTCCACTATAGATATAAAAGCCGTCATAGCTCAGAAAAATCAATCCCTTATGCGTCTTTACAACCGAACGCGGTGCACAACATCCAATCCCCGAAATTGTGGCGAACTCGTAATTCTTTATTCCCGTTCCCACAACTACATTCATACTGTCCTCCTTAAAGGCAATAAGCTCATTACTGTAAGATGTCAGCATACTGAATCTGCCTGCAGTCTCCGAGGGCAATGTCAAACGGTATCCTTTCATGCGGTCTTCTGCAGTGTATGAAAAAGCCGTATCCGAGGCTGATGCATAAACAGCATTGCCCATAAGATTTGCCCCCCATACTCTACCCTGATGGGGTTCTATTCTTTCAAAATTAGGTTGCTTCTTTGACAGAGTTGCACCCACATACCAATAAGCATCATTTAAGCCGTAGTGAAGGTTATCTCTAAGAGTTACCTTCTCTTCGTTTTTGTTTTTTGTTGTTACATACATCCTGTGATTCTCACCGTCATTATACACAGTCTCAAAGGCCTCCACATACCAATGACATATTTCCGAATCATCTATATTTTTTAGATTGGCAACCTCGTCCACATCCGTTATGTTCAAAAAATCAACACTCTTTGCACCCGGTGTGTGAATAGACTCTCCGTATTTGGTAATAAACAAACGCTCATTGTTATCTACATGGTCAATTCGTATCTCATCTCCTACCTCAAAATATTGTGAAAAAAGATTTTTTTCTTTGCTCAGATTTTGTTTGTTCCTGCAGTACAGGGATGAATACTTATCAAGATTAACAGTCGTACCATCGGAAAGCTCAAAGGAAAAGTTACTAAAGCCCTCAACAGAGCCTAATATCTCAAAATAATCCCTGCCGCTGTCGGTACAGCCTACAGTAAAAACAAGATTGGTCATCACATTTCCCGCAAAGCCGAATTCGTCTGAGACGGCATTATAGTAATACATATAAGAACGCTTTTTACTCTCGTTATATCCATTCATTATGTAGGTGGAGCCCATCAGCTTTATTTCCCACTTACAATCCTTCTCAAGCTCAATTTCAAGAGTGTTTTTTCTGTAACCGCATAAAGTAGTTTTACGGACGCCGTTATAGTAAAATATATCATTAGCTATTCCCGTAAAGCCTGTATGCTCCTCAAGGTCTCCCACAGGCGGACATATGGCCTGAATGGTACCTTTTGCCTCAAAGCTTTTTAATCTGTCACACCTCGGTGAGAGACAAGGGAATTCATCCGAGGACATATTTACCATGTCCTCGGCCTCTCCCATTCTACCCTTACGCTTTCTGTTCAAGCCGTAAAATGTATCACAGCTATAGCTCTTGTTTTTCTGTGAGTTTGCAACTGAAATTGTCATTCCATCACCTTCCCATTTTTGCATTTATCTTTGCTCTCTCTCGCTCGTGGGAAACATCATACTGATATGCCACCAAAGCAAGGGTGGGTGAAATAGAATACCCCTTCTCAGTTCTGAACTCTGCAAGCCATGGCAGGAAGTGTTCATCCTGCTCTATAAAAAATCCTCTTTTAATGGCGTTATCCATTGCCTTTTCCTCACCATCCACCTGATTCTCCCAGAGTTCCGCTTCGGTCTTGTCATAGAACACCGAATTCTCCAGATTGGTTTGTGTGGTCTCAGCGGCACGCATCCTATTCTCATAGCCGTCATTTACGGCATTACGGTCATTATCAATCCATCTTTGCTCATCCCTACGCTCTGTCTCACCTGCATCTGTAAGATTTTTATACGCGTCACTGTTTTCTGTGTAAAGCTTGTCATAGTAGCTATCGGCAATCCCTGTTATCGTTTCTAAGGTTTCCTTATCCATTTCATTTTCGTCAGTATACCTTTCGTATGCATCCATATAAAAATCGGGAATTGCTTCGGCAATCTTTGCAAGCTCATTATACTGAGCCGCCATTGCCTCGGACAGCACCGCACTGCTTGCGGTGGTAACAGATGCATTGTTATCATTTAAAACGCGTCTGTATGCATCCTCTGCATTCTCACGCTGCTTTTTTTCGTAGCTTTTAAATACAACATCTGTCTCGGGGTCATATAGAAAAGGCTTTCTTTCTACAAGCTCCATTAATGCATCCTTCTCATAATTCCCGTATTTGTCCTCTCTCATTGTTCTTGGTGCAGATTGACCGAGAACTCCGCTACGCTCCATCATTTCACTTATGGCGCGGTCTGCATCCTCACGGCTTACATATGCCGTACCATCCTTTACATGCGTGGGATTAATCTTCACACCGCCAATGGTGGGACCTGTTCCATCCCAATCGACCTGATTGCCAAATCCCTTGGACGCCGCATAATCACGAACGGCAACCTCCTCGTCCCCAGAGCCGTAACCAATCACTATTCCGCCCTCACCCGTGAAGGTGGTATCCCCAATTTTAAGCCCATCCTTTCCAGGCTTAATAGTTATTTCCTTCATTCACTTTCCTCCTCACTATATACACCCTGCAAATCTGCAATTAGCCTGTCTTTACCATCAAATTGCATATTCTTAATAGCAATAATAGCCGATTCGGCGTTTTCTCTTCTTAAAAGACCGTTGGTCCATAAATCCATTATGGTTTTATTGTTGCTCTCACGAGAATATGGATTCTCCTTCTGGATTATAACCTCTATATCAAACAGAAGTGGGGTGTTATCCTTGAACATCATTTCTCGTGAGAATCTCGCAAAGCTTTTTGCGCCCGTATTATCGGATATACGATACATTCTTGGTGACACAAAAAACTGTCTCATCAATTCCGTTACCATATATATGATTGCCTTGTAGGTATCATAGGTATCACTTATGATTGCGCGAGAACGTTTTTCTCCTGCCTGACGGAGTGTCTCGATTGCCGATGCAGCCGTAACACCGCCTGAGGTGGAGCCCTGCTGAAAATCACGATTTGCAAGGATTTCCTTCAACTCCTGTTTCTTTGTCTCTCTGTGAGAAAGATAATACTCATTAATCGCAGAATGTGATATAGCTCTTATTGAATCTGTGTCACCTTCATAATGAACGATGCTCTTCCTTAAATCACAGAATTCCTCTTCACTGATACCGCCATTACGCTTTGCTAGGTACCTCGGCTTTGCACCGCACATAATATTCTCTGTAATAGCCTCGTCAAGCTTGTTTATCTCCACCTGTGTGCTTTTGCCTATGTCAATCATACCAAAGCCATAAGGTGAATTGATACAAGGATACAAGGTATCAAATATAACAGGGAATTTACCGTGGGTATACAGACCCTTCTCATAGCCTTCCATATCCTCTGTTGCGGCAATAACTGTATCACCGCACAGCTTCATAAGGTGTACCTGTCCATTGGGGAGCTTATAATAGCAATCAGTAATTACCGTTCTATCTTTCAAGGAATATGTGTCCCCAACAGTCTCTACCTCTGCATCATTTACAAACAGGTCACTAAACTCAGGATAGTCAGCCATAAGCTGTGCATTCTCAATGGCACCGTTAATAAAAACGAATCTGCTGTCCTGAACATCAGGTATATGCATATCTACATAGATGTCAACGAGGTCCACACAACGCAGGTCAATATTCTCCGTTGCACCATCATAGAACACGCCATAAACCGCAGTACCGTATTTGAGCTTGTTACGCATATTTTCCTTATACACAGACTTAAAATCCGCAAACTCAAGCTGTGCCTCCACAACCTTTCTCAAAAGCTCCGCAACGTCACTTCCCTCAGGCTCACGCTCAATAATGTTTGCAGAGGGGAAGTTGTCAATAGCATCGGCCCGACAGTTTTCAATGGCTGCAAAAATGAAGGGAGTATCACATTCCATCTTGCTTGAAATTCCGTGACTCAATCTTTCATAGCTTGCCTTATAAAATGCCTCATTATCACGAATTCTGGTTATCAATGGCTCTCGGTCGGCTTTGTAGGTTTTAAATGTCTCTAAGGCTTCGGAGATAAGCTCCTCTTTTACATTGCCTCTGTATTTGTATATAGCCATACCGTATCCTCCTTAAAGCTCTGCCAAAGCAGCCTTTCCCGGGCGAAGAATCCCTTTCTCACACTCATTTTGGATTTTTTCTGTAAGTCTCTGACTTTCCTCAATAATCTCTGCCACATTAATCGGCACCTCAACAGGACGGTCATACATAATTTGATACATTTCACCGTTTACCGATACAACAGTTTCTGTATCCCCCACCATATTTCTTGGTTTGGGGATTATGATTGTAACCTTATCAATTTTCTTTTCCTCTGTTTTCTTATTTGCCATTTTTCTTATCTCCTTAAATTTTTATTTCCCCTTGGGGGGAGGGAAAAGCAGTATGCTTCTCCCCTTTATATTCAGGCAAGATTTGCCAATGATTCAATCCTAAGCATCTTTGTCTGCTCAAGAATTTTAAAGAATCTGTAGCTCTTCCAACCAACAGTACCACGCTGATTCAGGGGGTCACCTGTACCGGCAGAGCCAAGTGCCTTGTTGATAATCTCAACGCTCTTGTCACCTGCAGTACCGAATGCATTCTTACCCACGATTACTGTTGCATAAACGGGTGTGCCATTAGTTCCACCGTCACCGGGGTATACCTTCATATCAGGCTTAATAAATGCATCCCCCTGATAACCGATGTTAAAGTTTGCATTGCCGTTCATACCCGCATCGCCACCGTAAATTGTGTACTTGACATTGTTAATCCAGATGGCCTTGTTGTAAAGCTTTTCAATGTCGTCTTCAGTTAAAGTTTCTGCAACAAAAACTGTGTCACCGTCAAACTTTGTAACAGTCAGCTCATCATACTTATCGGCAAAAGGCTCACCGCGGAAAACATATGCATCGGGATCCTCAATAAATCTTACACCGAACAATCTGCCAATTTCACCGTCATAAAGCTGCTTTGTATCAGCATATGTATGGGGCTGGCGCCACTCCGGGTCATTCCAGATGTTATACACAACATCGGGATGAATGAACGCAATGTAGTCTGTGCCGTCTGCAGGCTGTACCTTATTACGCTTCAAGGATGTAACTGCACGACGGACATCCTTTACTGTCAATACATCTGTAAGCTCTGCTCTTGAGGTTGCCTCACCTGCATAGAATACGTTAAGACCTGATGCAAGCTCCATTGCGTCAAGATGCTCAAAGGTTTCAAGCTGGTTTTCTGTCAAAAGGTCTGTATACTTCAACACCTCGGGTGAGGGGTCGTTTGCGAAAAAATCAAGCTGGTCTGTATATGAAACGTAGTTACCAAACTGCTCAGGTTCACCCTTGACTCTTGTGATATTGATTGCAGCACCCTTGGGTGTTACACCCTCTGTAAGAGGTGTTGATGCCTTAGGAAGGGGTGAAAGCTTATCAAAGGCTACTGTTTTCTGTGAGCCCTTGGGAATGTCCACCTGCTGACCAAACTTTGTGTACTTACGGTTTGTTCTGTTCGCCTCTAAAACATAGCGGTTCAATACCGCCTCCATAAGAGGTGACATACCTTTCGTTGTTGTTGTGTTTAAATTCAAATTACTCATATTTATCTCCTTTAATCTCCTTTGGGATTAGCCGTTATCCCTGATATTTTCAATGTACTTTTTAAATTCAGCTCGGCTTAGCTTTGATGGGTTAACTGTACTGCCACCCGTACCACGTCTTGCCATTTGTGCATTCTGCGTTATCTCCTTGCGAGGACTTTCCTTTTTTCCCTGCATCAGCTCCGCATAAGCTGAAATCACGCTGTAGCCATTGCTCAGAAGCTCCACAAAGTTTTCGTCTCTGATTGCCTCTGACAGGTCAAAATCAGGAACAAGATGCTTCAACTCCTCGGCATCCCTCTGCCACTGAGCAATGATTCTCTCACGCCCCTGGTGTCTGTTATCCACCATTTCTCCTCCCTTCTTTTCCATATTCTCTTTAGGTGTCACAGCACCCACGTCTCTTTTTCTGAACACTTGCGTATTCCTCCTTTTTTTGTATTCCGACAGGACCTTTGTCCTTTCGGTGTTGTGATTATATCACGGCAAATAAAAAAAACACAGGACATTTTTACGCATTTGCGCAAACTGAGAAAAATGTCCTGTGTTTATGGGCTGTGTTATGGTAAAATACAAGTCGAAAGGAGGAGATAAATATGGGCCGCAAACCTAAAATTGCAACAGAAATGGAGGTGCTAAGCTTTCTTACCGATGTTATGCGGCGTGACACACCTGAGGATGTGAAAATATCCGAGGCTATGTCCGCCGCCGATAAGCTAATAAAATACTATAAGGAAAATGTCACAGATTCCGACAAAAAGGAAACGGGAGTGGTAATACTTCCCGAAATAAGAAAGGATGATAAAAATGACAATAAAACTACCTAATCCGCCTGACCCTACAGGTGATAACGAAAAGGATATAGAAGAGCTTTACGGTTGGGGTACGAGTCTTATCCAAAAGCTTCGCCATATCCTTTATAATCTTGACTCTGTAAACATCACATCCCTGACACAAGACAAAATTGTTGAGGAGGAATAATGAAGGATAAAAAGATTGTATGGAAGCCTCAGCCTAAGCAGGCCGAGTTTATGTGCCGCGATGAATACGAGGTTCTATACGGCGGTGCGGCAGGCGGCGGCAAGAGCGATGCCATTATTGCCGAGGCACTGCGTCAGGTTCACAACCCTAACTACCGCGCCTTGATTTTAAGGAAAACCTACCCACAGTGTCGCGAGCTTATAATTAAGTCCATACGCATATACTCTCAGGCATTTCCCAATGCCGAATACAACGGCTCGGAGCATTACTGGCGTTTTCCCAGCGGTGCTAAAATCTATTTTGGCTCTATGCCCAACTCCACAAGCTACTTAAACTATCAGGGCTTGTCATACTCCTATATCGCTTTTGATGAGCTGACTCATTTCACTCAGGAGGAGTATGAATATATGATTTCCCGCAACCGAGCGGATGGTGACGGTCTGCGCGTGTATATCCGTGCCACCGCAAACCCCGGAGGTATCGGTCATGGTTGGGTTAAGGAAAGGTTTATAACCGCATCAGAGCCGGGAGTTCCCTACGAGGTAAAATCAACCGTTACCGATACAAAGGGTAATAAAATTGAGGTAAGCCGTACTCGGATATTTATACCCTCCTCGGTTTTTGACAACGAAGCGTTGCTCTCCAATGACCCGGGGTATTTATCAAACCTTGCCCTACTCCCCGAGGCACAGAAAAAAGCTCTCCTGTATGGAGACTGGGACAGCTATGAGGGACAGGTATTTACTGAATTTCGCAATAACCCCGACGGCTACAAGACGCAACTTGATACCCACGTTATTGAACCCTTCACCATCCCTCGGGGATGGCGTAGGTATCGAAGCTTCGACTTTGGCTACTCCCGTCCCTTTGCGGTGCAATGGTGGGCAGTGGACTATGACGGACGAGCATACCTTTATCGTCAGCTGTATGGCGGCACAGAAACCCCTAACCATGGTGTCAGGTGGGAGCCGAGAGAAATCGCACGCAGGATTCGTGCGATTGAGGATGAATTGGAGGCAGGCAACACCATTACAGGCATTGCCGACCCCTCAATCTGGGATGAAAGCCGAGGCAAGGATGGCACTGTTATCCGTATGTTTGAGGAGGAGGGCGTGTTCTTTGAGAAGGGCAAAAATGACAGATTAAGCGGTAAGATGCAATGCCACTACAGGTTTGCCTTTGACGAGAGTAATCGTCCTATGGCATATATTTTCAACACATGCAAGCCCTTCCTGCGTACCATCCCTGCCCTTGTCTATGACACCACAAATGTGGAGGATGTAAACACCACTTGCGAGGACCACGACTACGATGCTATGCGATATTTCTTTATGGCAAATCCCCTTGCATCGGAAAGTATGAAGACTCCGCCCAAACCAAAGGAATACAATCCATTGGATTAAAAGAACGGCATCGAACGATGCCGTTTTTCTTATTTCAAATTCTCCCATTCACTTACCTTGAAGCCTGTTGTAACAAAATCACCGTCAATAACAATGGGGCGTTTTACAAGCATACCGTCAGTTGCAAGGAGTCTTAACTGCTCATCATCGGGCATTGCGGGTAGCTTGTCCTTCAGTGCCATTGACCTATACAAAAGACCGCTGGTATTAAAGAACCGTTTTAGGGGCAATCCGCTCTTCTGATACCACTCCTTAAGCTCCTCATAGCTTGGGTTTTCGTCCTTGATATTCCGCATCTCATACTTTATCCCATTTTCGATAAGCCACTTTTCTGCCTTCTGACAGGTAGTGCATTTGGGATAGCATATAAATTTAATCATTTTTTCACACTCCAAGTAAATTGGTCAAACAACCCAAGACATATCGACGTCTTGGGTTGTTGTGATTTATTAATCTAAGGGCTTCATTGTGGGGAATAAGAGGACGTCACGGATTGCGGCACTGTCTGTAAGGAGCATTGTGAGACGGTCAATACCGTAGCCGATACCGCCCGTCGGGGGCATACCGTACTCAAGAGCTTTGAGGAAGTCTTCGTCTGTTGTGTTTGCTTCTTCGTCGCCCTGTGCAAGTAAAGCTTCCTGTGCCTTGAAACGTTCTCTCTGGTCAATGGGATCGTTAAGCTCTGAATAAGCATTTGCCATTTCCCAGCCGTTCATAAAGAACTCAAAACGCTCAACATAGTTGGGGTCTTCGGGCTTTTTCTTTGTGAGAGGTGAAATCTCAATGGGGTGGTCGATAACGAAGGTGGGCTGAATAAGATGCTCTTCTGCAAATTCTTCAAAGAACAGAGCAAGAATATCGCCCTTGCCGTGTCTTTTTTCATATTCAATATGATGCTTATCGGCAAGTGCTCTTGCATCCTCAAGAGTTTCAACCTCGTTCCAGTCGATGCCCGCATATTTCTTAACCGCATCAATCATTGAAATTCTTTCAAAGGGCTTGCCGAGATCCATCTCAACGCCGTTATATGTGATTGTTGTTGTGCCGAGAACTGCCTTGGCAACATGGCGGTAAAGATTTTCGGTAAGATCCATCATACCGTTGTAGTCGGTATAAGCCTGATAAAGCTCCATAAGGGTGAATTCAGGGTTGTGGCGGGTATCACAGCCTTCATTTCTGAA
>JAZOBR010000108.1:0-5074 GCA_045596105.1 Candidatus Ornithomonoglobus sp. | reverse complement strand
TGTTGTTTCATGCGTTTTTCTTACGGCCATTTTACACCTTATGAATATTCCCGAGGATATATATGATGGAGCATACGGATATATGTTTATTATACTTGCCGGCTTGCCCGTATCAGTTTTCTCATTCTTGTTTTCAAGCCTCATCCGTACCTTTGGTGATTCAACGACACCCGTTATACACGGTATAATTACATCACTTCTAAATCTCGCATTTAACTACTTGTTTATTCTTGGTTTCAATATGGGAGTAGAAGGTGCGGCATTGGGTACAATTATAGCAACGCTATATAATGCATTGATGTGCCTCTTTGCGCTAATGCGCAAGTATCCGCAATTTCGTTTATCTAAAGAGGATTGGCATCTTAATCGTATTCTTACATCAAGAATGATTACTACAGGCATTCCTCTATCCTTCCAGAATTCAATCAATATGCTGGGATATACAATTTTACAAACATCAATAAACGGCTTAGGCTCACAGTATATTGCGGCAATTTCTACCGCACAAAAGATTGACAATTTCGGTTCAGTTGTGTTTTCAGCCTTTGCAACCTCAATCTCGGCATATACGGCACAGAATTACGGTGCAAGAAAGTCTGAAAGAATAAAAGCAGGAGTGAATTTCGGAATTTTAATTTCTACAGCTCTTGCAGTGGTCGGTTCTGTGATTGTGCTAACTATGTACCCATACATTACACGACTTTTCATAAACCAAAATCTTGAGGAAATTACTCCTCTTGTGTTCATATACTGCTTGTTTAATTCACTAAACTTTGTTGTGCTGGCACTTATTTACGTTTTCAGATTTGCATTACAGGGAATGGGCAAAACTGCCGCCACATTCATAATAAGCTTCTGCGAGCTGTTTGTACGGTCTTTTTTCGGCTTATTCCTTGTAGAACACTTCGGTTACACCGCGGCTTGCCTTGCAACACCCGCTTCATGCATTTCCGCATTTATACCTACAGCAATCGTTTACATTTTACATATGCGTAAACATTATAATACCGCATTTAAAATATCAGGAGATATTAAATAACAAAAACAGCGTACCCATTTGGGTACGCTGTTTTTTAATTCTTTGGCTTAATTACCGATAATGCACTGTATTCTCTGTTAAAATGCGAATTAAATCTTGACTCCACATCTTCAAAGGTAATTGATTTATATACCTCTGGGAAATTATAGTAATCAATACCGGATACAAGATAACGAAGGTAGCTTGTAGCATATTCATCAATATCATTAAGGGTTCTTATATATCTGCCCCATACTACACGCTTTGCACGTTCATAATCCTCTTCATTAAGTCCTGTCTTTTTAATTCTGTCAAGCTCATCTAAAACTATTTCATACACCCTGTTCGGGTCCTTAGATTCACCATCAAGTGATGAAAAAGCGTAGTCAGTCTCACACGTAAAATCCGGTGAGAAGTTACTGTTTATCAAGCCTTCGGAATACAATTTTTCATAAATATCTGTACCCTTCGTAAAAAGCATACTCATCAGAATTGTCATTTCAATGTATTTCTTAAGAAGCTCATCACCCTCAAGACCGTTATCATTATCCTTGAAACCCATCATAAACAAAGGTGAAGCAACTGCCATATCCCGCTCAACATAGGTTGAGGCAAGTTCTTTCGGCTCCTCGGGATATATCTTTTTAATAGGCTCATTAAACGGCTCTATTTTTTTAATACCCTTTTCAATGATCTCCACTGTCCTCTCTAAATCCACATTACCAACTATTACAAGGGACATATTTGACAAATTATAGAAGGTATTATAGCACTTGTAAAGGTAATCTGAGGTGATATGACTGATGCTCTCAATCGTACCTGCAATTTCCTTGTTTACAGGATGCTTTATATAAAGACAATTCAGGAAATTAAAAAATATCTTCCAAGATGCCGAATCATCATACATCCTGATTTCCTGACCGATTATGCCCTGCTCCTTTTCCACTGTTTCGTCTGTATAGTAAGGACTTTGTACATAGTCAAGCAATATTTCAAGATTTTCTTCAAAATGGGCAGTGGTTGACACAAGATAACCAGTTAGATTGAATGACGTGAAAGCATTGGCATTACCGCCGTATTTTGAAAACTTATCAAACACATTGCTTCCGTCAGGCTGGTCAAACATCTTATGCTCAAGAAAATGTGCAATACCATCAGGGACAGTAATTGCCTTCTTTTCACCAGGCACAACAAATTCCGAATCAACAGAACCGTAGCGTGTACCCAAAATTGCATAGGCACCGTTATAACCCGGCTTTGGTATAATGTGAATATCAAGTCCGGAGGGATGAGTCGCAGTGTACAAGGTATCACCAATATATGCGTTCTCTCTTTTATCAAGCTTCATTACATATCCCCCTTTCCCTTCAAGAAATAAACAGTGTCAAGCTCTATTTTATTGGCAACTCTTACCACATCCTCCACCGTTACCTTCTTGATGTTTTCTATATATTCCTCGATAGTACGATTTGTGCCTCCAACCTTTTCAGCAACTGTGAAGGTTGCCATTGCACGCTGGTCATCATAGTATGAGTTATAACCGTTTACAATGGTATTGATGCTTGACGAAAACTCAAGCTCAGAAATATTACCTTTTCTGATTTCCTCAAGCTGAACTAAAAACTCGTTATAAGCCTTTTCAAAGTTTTCAAACTCAATTCCTGAATTCACAATAAGGATGCCCTTGTACTTTTCTATAGTTGTTGATGCATAGTATGCCAGGGATAGCTTCTCACGAACATTGTTAAACAGCTTTGAATGAGTACCTGCACCGAACACACTGTTAAATACAGATAATGCATAGGAATCCTTACTCTTGACATCAATATTTGTAAGGAAGCCCATAGATAGCTTACCCTGAGTAACGTTCATTTCCTCGCACACATTATTTATTTCCTTAATGTCTCTTGTGAGAATTTCTGTTGCAGGGATTTCACTTGCAACAAACTCAAGAGACTTCACATACTTATCAATAACAGCTTTTGCCGAATTTATATCTGTATCACCGCAAATATAGATGTCTATAACAGATGATGTTACAACCCGTTTGTAATGCTCAAACAAACTTTTCGGCGTTATTTTTGCTATTGTATCCTTATCACCGTAACTGCTTACCGTAAAGCTTGTGCCTCGTGCGGTTTCCTGTTGCGTCTTTACAGTTGCATATCTTCTCTTATCATTGATAAGGGCATTAATCCTATCAATGGCCTCCTTTTTCTCCTGGTCAACAATATCCTTAGAAAAAGCACCGCAACGAGCCTTCGGCTCAAAAATCACAGACATCAAAAGGTCTAACAATTCAGTGATAAGACTCTCATTTTCGGGAGTATATCTGTCCGAAATTGTTTCGGCGTCAAAATAGATTACATTGTCCTCACCAAACTTGATTGTCGTGCCGCCCATCGTCGCACCATAAAGCTCCTCAAGCCTTTTTGTGATTTCCTTTCGTGACGGATATTTTTTTGATGCGTGCCTTAATACCATAGTTAAAAGTGCATTATACGATGCCTCATCCTCATTAAGCGGACGGTGAATGTACACCCCCAGGGATGTAGTTTTAAGCTTCTGCATAGGAATATAATTCAAGGTTATATTCTCATTGATTTTTACTGTGTCCATAAACCTCTCTCCTTCTACCCCACTAATTCCTCCACAGTACGCAGGGTTATGTTTTTATGCAAAGCCATATTGATACCATTGGCTATAGTCTTTGCCATTCGTGTCACCTCGGTATCAATATCCTTTGTTGTTACCATCAAGGATTTGTATTCATCGGGAATATCCTCACCGCCAAGCATTTCCGCGGCAATAACAGTAGGCACACCCACTGCTATGACCTTCACTCCCAATGAATCAAAATTAAGCCCGTCTCGGTGATTTCCCACACCTGAGCCGGGCGCAATGCCTGTATCCGCAATCTGGATACTTGTTGTTACACGACTTAAATTTGCACCCGCAAGTGCATCAACTGCAATTATAACATCAGGGTTTACCTTATCGACTACACCCTTTACAATCTCCACCGTTTCAATTCCCGTAGTACCCATAACACCGGGTATAAGTGCCGATACAAAGCTATAATCCTCACCCAGCATTTCAGGCATTCTCTCCTTTATGTGGGAGGTTATAATCAGCTTATCAACCACCTCTGAGCCCAATGCATCAGGAGTAATTCCACGATTACCAAGCCCCACAACAAGTGTACGCTTAGGATTTTTCGTAAGGACTCTCAAATCATCTGCAATCATTGAAGAGACTCGTTCATAATCGTCAACACTATATTTAAGGTTAGGTGCATCAATGGTGATGTATCTGCCCTTCATCTTACCAATTGCATTTGCTCCATTATCGTCCATCACATCCACAACTGTTCTTGTGATACTTCCATGCTCTAGGGCGGTAACCTTCACTCCGTCAATTTCCTTTGCCTCGCCACGAGATATTTCGTGTGCTTCTACAGCTATATCTGTTCTTATTCCCATTATGCCAACTCCTTTAATATTTTAGTATTAATATTGTTGGCAACTATATTTAAATTATGTATTGAGTAATTTCTGTTTTTTCAATTACAGGCTCTGCTTCGGTCTGCTTATCAGGAGCAGTTGACACAACAATAACAGCTGTAATAATAGCTAAAACAACACCAAACAACAGAAAATAATATTTACTTTTGTCACTGACATAAGGTATCATCGGAGTATTATCATTAAAATCAACCTCGTTGTCGTCAGCCTCCGTATTTATAACTTCTCTTTCATCTGTCATTTTAAATAACCTCACAAATGAGCTACGTTTATCTTTCTGATTTCCTCCAGAGCACGCTCTGCTACCTTTAGGTACCTCTCTTGCTTTTTTCGTATTTTCATATCAAGCTTATCTACAATGCCAAAATTTGCGTTCATTGGCTGGAATGATGTGCTAGCCTCATTTGAAATATAGTTAGCAAGTGCACCCGTAACAGTCTTGGTATTAAGCTCGGGCATTTCTCTTTTTAATATCTCCATTGCCATTGAATATCCTGTCACAATACCACTTGAAGCCGATTCCACATAGCCT
>JAZOBR010000107.1:0-2427 GCA_045596105.1 Candidatus Ornithomonoglobus sp. | reverse complement strand
TTTTCTTGTTTCTGTTCCTGTAAATATTACATCCTGCATATTAGAACCACGCAGGCTCTTGGCACTCGTTTCACCGATAACCCAACGGATAGCATCTGAAATGTTACTCTTGCCGCTACCATTTGGTCCTACAACCGCTGTCGCACCGTCAGTAAAATCAAGCACTGTTTTATCTGCAAAGGACTTAAAGCCTTGTAACTCAAGTCTTTTTAAAAGCACGTATATCTCACCTCTCTTTTCTTCAAACTATTATCACCTTTAATCTCAATTAAGGCTCCTGTATTCTCTTTGATTTTTATAATATTGCTTCGCTTATTACCAATAGCCTTTGACATCTCCTTCGGATTAACATAGATTATTCCGTCACCCTGTACATTATCAAGCATTAAATCATAGTAAATGCTACTCTCAACCAATTCCCTGAAGGAGCTATGAAAAGGTCCTGCAACTACACTTGCATCCTCGTTGATTTCATCTGTGGGTTGCAATCCCATCCGTATAACATTTATTTTAACATTTTCAAACATTAAAAGCAACTGTTTTGATAATAAAATTGCATTTTCTAATGATTGAGGGGTGTATTCACCCTTATAATAAAGCTTTTCTAAATATGTATCCTTGATTGCAAGTGTAGGATATATTCTAACAATGTCAGGCTTAAGCTTAATAATCTCCTTCGCGGTTTTTATTGAAAGCTCGTCTGTGTCAGCAGGCAAGCCTGTCATCATCTGTAATCCTAATGTGAAATCATATTCACGAATAAGCTTTACCGCATCAATAACCTGCTCCTTTGTATGACCTCTGTTTGCGGCCTTTAACACACTATCGACCATAGATTGAACACCCAATTCAATGGTTGTAACAAAATGTGCCTCTAGATTATCAAGGATGTCGCGAGTAATATAATCAGGCCTTGTAGATAGCCTTATGCCGTCAATCTGACCCTTTTCAATATATGGTGCTACAGCATCCATTAATGCACTTTGCTCTTCCATCGGAATACCCGTAAAGCTTCCACCAAAAAAAGCAACCTCAATAGTTTTGTTTTCCCTTGGTAATGTCATTAAATACTCGTCAATAGTATTTTTAACATCTGCAGGTGTAACCTTCTGTTGTGTTCCCGTAATACGCTTTTGATTACAAAAAACACAATCAAAAGGACATCCTCTGTGTGGAACGAATATAGGAATATTATATTTACGCATGGTAATATCTCTCTATGGTAGCCTTGGCTGCGGCCTGCTCGGCTTCCTTCTTACTGTGTCCTGTCGCACTGCACTTTTCTTTGCCGTTTATAAGCACCATTACCGCAAAGGATTTATTGTGCTCCATACCACTTTCACTTATGGTCTTGTAGGTTACGGAGCTTTTTCCGTCCCTTTGAACTAACTCTTGCAATGTTGTCTTAAAATCACTGTAGAACTTACCGCTTAAGGTTTCAAGAATTCTGTCCTCAATAAGATTTAAAAGCCATTTGCGAGCAGTTTCAATATCAGAATCAAGATATATTGCACCCAAAACTGCCTCAAATGCATCAGAAATAATCGACGGTCTTTGTCTTCCGCCTGTCTTGTCCTCACCTCTGCCCAGGAAAACCAATTCGCTCAGATTTATCTTTTTTGAAATTTCAGCAAGTGTATGTTCACAAACAAGGGTGGCACGGAATTTCGATAAATCACCTTCATCAACATTCTGCATTTTTTTATAAATGTAATCACTTACAATTATACTCAACACAGAATCACCTAAAAATTCCAATCTTTCATTTGAACGTGTATGATTTTCGTTGGCATAGGAGCTATGTGATAACGCTAACTTTAAAAGGGTTTTATCATTAAAGGTATAGCCTATCTTTTTTTCATATTCTTTCATTTTTTCACATCCCTTCAGTTGCCAAACAAGGGACTGAAAAAATCAGTCCCATTTTTTATTTAATCTGTGTACTTTTTAAATACAATTGATGCATTATGACCGCCAAAGCCAAGCGAGTTTGACATAGCATAGGTCACATCCTGAACACGTCCCTCGTTAGGCACTATATCAAGGTCACATTCAGGGTCAGGAGTTTCGTAATTGATAGTTGCAGGAATATACCCATCCTTGATTGAGTAAGCGCATATAGCGGCTTCTACTGCACCTGCGGCGCCTAACATATGACCTGTCATAGACTTTGTTGAGCTTACCGCTAAATCATACGCACTCTCACCAAATACCTTCTTTATTGCCTGTGTTTCAAACAAATCATTATAATGGGTCGATGTTCCATGCGCATTAATGTAATCAATCTTATCAGGCGTTATACCTGCATCGCGTATTGCAAGCTCCATCGCCTTTGCACCGCCCTCACCACCGGGGACAGGGCTTGTAATATGATATGCATCATCTGTTGCACCATAGCCAACCATTTCACAAATGATGTTAGCACCT
>JAZOBR010000106.1:0-2856 GCA_045596105.1 Candidatus Ornithomonoglobus sp. | reverse complement strand
CATCTTATTACATTCTGCCTGCCACGGATGGTCGTCCTGAATAAGAACTCTGTGAAGCTCGCAAATGACAAACTTGTCTGCCACATATTCGTCATGGGCATCGTCACTATCGCTGTAAACTATAATGTCGAAGCCCGACTCAACCATTATATCTCTTGCCTTTTGAGAATTTTCTCTTCCTACGTATATGTCAAAGTCTGAGGACTCACGCATATCCTCCGAGGGGTATAGCTTTGATAACTCCCCACCCTTGAGGATAAGGTAATCCACACCCTTACTTTCAAACTCGCCAAGGATTGTTTCAAGGTAATACTCCTGGGTTGCCTTAACAAACAAAAGCTTGTTATACTGCAATTCAAGAGTGGTTCTTGCCTCCTTTGAAAGCCTCTCCTTCAATGTAAGATACGCAATCATCTCAAAACGATGCTTTTTACATAATGCAAGAAACTCCTTTTCATCTATTCCTTCAGGAATTGGTTGAGGCTCCGTTTTCTTAATGGCGCATTTCAGGACATGGGTAAGATAATTCGTATATAATTCTAAATTCATTCCTGTCCTCCGATTTTCTTATATAGCTTGAGATAGTCTCCGAATCGCTCGTCTGCATCATAGTATGCCCTTGCCCGACTTATACAAGCCTCACTTATATCCTCACCGTTACACAATTCCATAACGGCTTCACACACCGCCTTAATATTACGCTTTGGTACAACTCTGCCTGTTGTCTCATCAATAGCCTCGGGACTTCCGCCCGTATCAAAGGTAACAACGGGAGTTCCGCAAGCAAGTGCCTCAAGGTTAACTGTGGGGAATGTATCCTCCAGAGTAGTATTTACATACACATCCGCCGCCGTAAAAAGCTCCGCCATTTCCTGCCTTGTCCTTCTGCCGAGAGAAATGACATTGTCAGGCATAAGGCGTTTCTCGGTCTCCGTAAGACCTACAACCACTAAAACATAGTCATTCTTCAAGTGTTTGCTAAGCTCTGTAAAGTATCCAAGCTTGCCCTTTGGCACACCCATAACCATATACTTATTTTCTATATTATGTTTTTTCCTGAAATCACTTTCAGTCGGCTTAAAGACATCAAGGTCAATGCCGTTATTTATAACCTCAATGGGGAATTTATTAAGGTAGGATTTCTCAGCCAGCTTACCTAACCATTCACTTGGGGACACTATGGTCATATCATCAATGGCGGTAATGATTTTCTTCTTTTTGTTAAACAGTTCCTTCGAACGGTCAAAAATAAGACTATGTCTTTTTCTCAGGGGACACTCTTTGCACCCCTCCCTCCACTTTCCGCACGCCACAGACTCGAAATGAGTACAGTAGCCTGTGAAGGGCCAACAATCGTGCAGGGTCCATATAACAGGCACATTCATTTTCTTGAGATGCTTAAAGAACAGCTCCAGATTAAAATCATGTCCATGCATATTATGAAGATGAACAACCTGAGGATTGATATCCTTAAGCTTCTTAATTAATCGTATAGTTGCCAGATATGAGTTAAAGCCATAGTTACCCAATAGCTTTGATATTGCCGCATTCACTCTGCAATAAAACAAGCTTGAATATTGTATTCCAAGAGGATACTCATGCTTATTTATACTGTACAGTATGTAATTTTCTATGTTAGCCTCTGTAAGGGTACGGCTTATGCCAACGGTTATACCGCCTGTGCTACCAACACCGCATACGGAATTGATTTGTACAACTCGCATTCAATATCCTCCTTTCTGTTTAATTACGGAACAAGCTACGCATTGCCTCTAATCTTGATTCCTTGGTTATGTCCTTTGCTCTTTCAGTTGCCTTTTGCCTGTACTCATCACGGTACTTCGCATCTGTAACCATCTTCTTGATTTCCTCATACAGAACATTATCGTCATTCTCTACAACAACTCCGTATTCAGAATCACCAAATATCTCACGCATTCCCGCACAGTCTGTTGCAATAACGGGCTTTCCAAGAATTACAGACTCCGTTGCGACTGTGCTGTAACCCTCAGCCATTGACGGGAATACAAGAAAATCCGCCGCTTCCATATACGGATAAGGATTATCCTTAAAACCCAGCAATGATACTCTGTCCTCTAAATCATTATATCTGATATAGCCCTCAAGCTCCTCACGACGATTACCCTCTCCAAGAATTTGTAACTCACAATCAATGCCTTCGTTTTTGAGCATTCGCATAACCCACAAAAGTCTGCTAAAGCCCTTACGCTTTGATAGCTTTCCTACTGTTACTATCCTGACACGCTCACCTTTTTGAATACTCTCACTCCTCGCAAGCTCACGTACTGCCTCGTCATCAATTACATTGTATACAGCATCCACGTTCTTAGAAATACCAAATTTCTCAATGAATGCATCCTTTACACTCTGTGACACGCACAGGATTTTGTCAAATGCCTTGTAACATTCGATATGCTCGTCCATCGTAGGGAATACCTTGCTTAAGCCGTAGCTGTTTATAAGGTCTATATGCACCCATGCATATTTCTTTGCTTTCGTGTTGGGTGACGCTGCCACCAGCTTTGTGGGTACACCCTCCAAAAATGCTATTTCATAATCATAACGATTGCCGATATATGAATTATGAGTTAATATTGGCGGATAGATGTAGTTTATAAGGTAAGCAAAGATTCTCTTAAATAAGGAAATGTTTGTGGTAATCATACTTTTATAATGCACCTTATCCGACAATCGTGCCCTAAAGGGACCTGAATTGGACACCGCCTGAACTGTCACATCATAATATTCCGCCAGCTCATTTGCCAGGTCAACTAAAACTCTCTCAGCTCCACCGTCCTCCAAAGAATTAATAACAAACAATATTTTTTTCATAAA
>JAZOBR010000105.1:0-11131 GCA_045596105.1 Candidatus Ornithomonoglobus sp. | reverse complement strand
GGTAGGGCGATTTATGAATCATAAAATTTTAAATTGTAGTAATATATAGAAAATTATCATAATTTTGTATACTTTTACTATTGAATAATTAAATAAAAGATTGTACAATAGAATGTGTATGTTCGTACCTTGATGAACATCAAATTGGTATGTAAACTACGAAGGAGGATTATAAAATGAGTGTTATGCCTATCGGATTAGAAGATAATACAGTCATCGAAGGCGCAAGAATTAAGGTTGTAGGTGTTGGCGGCGGTGGAAATAATGCTGTTGACCGTATGATTGAGGCAGGCGTTACAAAGGCAGAATTTATTTGTGTTAACACTGATGCACAGCAGTTAACAAATGTTAAAGCAAAGACAGTTTTACAGATTGGCTCAAAGTTGACAGGTGGTCTTGGTGCAGGTGCAAAGCCTGAAATCGGACGTCAGGCAGCTGAGGAGACAAAGGACGAAATTAAGAATCTTGTTAAGGATGCGGACATGGTATTTGTAACAGCCGGTATGGGCGGTGGTACAGGTACAGGTGCAGCACCCATCATTGCCGAGGCTGCAAAGTCATCAGGTATACTTACTGTTGCGGTTGTAACAAAGCCTTTTGGCTTTGAGGGACCTCAGAGAATGAGAAATGCTGAGGAGGGAATCAATAACCTTCGTGATAAGGTTGACTCAATCGTTACAATTCCCAATGACCTTCTATTGAAGATTGCAGACAAGAAGGTAACAATTAATGATTCATTCAAGCTTGCTGACGATATTCTACGTCAGGGCGTTCAGGGTATCATCGAGATTATCACACAGAAGGGTATTGTTAACTGTGACTTTGCTGACGTTCGTACAATCATGAAGGACAGCGGTGTTGCACATATGGGTATCGGTGTTGGCAAGGGTGAGAATGCGGCACAGGATGCAGTTCGTGCAGCAATCGAGTCTCCGTTGCTTGAGACAAGCATTGCAGGTGCAGAGAATGTATTGCTTAACATTACAGGCGGTACAGAGTTCTCACTTGTTGATATGGGAGAGGTTTCATCAATCATCAAGGATATGGTTTCAGATGAGGCTAACATTATTGTTGGTACAGCTGTTGACGATTCAATGAAGGATGAGATTAAGGTTACTCTAATTGCAACAGGTCTTGATGGTTCAATCAAGAGAAATGCAGATGCAGGTGTAAAGGTTAAGGCTCCCACATCAGCATTTTCAGGTGAGAGACGCACACCTTCGTATACATCAGGTGCTGATGGTGATGATGATGCGATCTTCCAGCGCAGACTAAGACCTGGAATGGCAGAGATTGATGTGCCCGGCTTTTTCAAGAAGTAATATCTATTATTGAATAATACTGCGGATGATGAATTTATCCGCAGTATATTTTTGTACCCGTAGCTCAGTTGGATAGAGCGCAAGACTCCGACTCTTGAGGCCGCAGGTTCGATTCCTGTCGGGTACACCAGAAAAAAGACATCTTCGGATGTCTTTTTTAGTTTTATTTGCCTGTGGCAAATTATATTATCAGTGATAGTTTTATTGCTACGCAGTGTTACTGTGCTTCGCACAGTTTCATGGCAAATAAAATATCACTTTTAGTTTAGCAAAAATATCAATGAAATGAATTATATCTATTTTGCTTGGAACATTGTCACGCTTTGTTCGGCATTACACAATTCATAAAATAGGACTGTTTTACCCTAAAAAAGATACTTGATTTGTGATTTTGTCAATGATATAATGAGTGTGAGGTGATAAATATGAAGATTTTAAACTTTGGTTCATGTAATATTGACCATGTATATAAGCTTGACCATATTGTTGTGGGCGGTGAAACGGCAGATTCTGAATCTCTGGAAAGATTCCCAGGCGGTAAGGGTCTTAACCAATCCGTTGCAATAGCAAGAAGCGGTGCAGAGGTGTTCCATGCCGGTTGTATTGGTCATGACGGAATGTTTTTAAAGGAAATTTTAGATGACGCCGGTGCAAACACAAAATATCTCAAGATTGAGGATGCATCAACAGGTCATGCGATTATTCAGGTTGATAAGCATGGTGAAAACAGTATTATTCTGTACCATGGCACAAACCATATGATTGATGAGGATTATATCGATTCAGTTTTTGCTAACTTTTCGAAGGGAGATATTCTGTTATTACAGAATGAAATAAGCAATCTTGATTACATAATCTCAAAGGGCTATCAGAAGGGCTTTAAAATCATATTAAATCCATCACCTATAACGTCAGCTATTGCAAGGATTGACTTGTCAAAAATCTATATGCTTATCTTAAATGAGATTGAGGCTTTTGAAATAACGGGTGAAAAGGAGCCTGAAAAGATTCAGGAATACTTTGTTAAGAAGTCAAAGAATCTGAAGGCAGTGCTTACTTTAGGTTCAAAGGGTTCTGTTTATATGGGTGCTGACAGCTTTACATATCACCCCGCATTTAAGGTAGATGCCATAGACACAACTGCGGCAGGTGACACCTTTACAGGCTATTTCATTTCGGGCATGATCCAGGATATGAAGATTACCGATATATTAAAATATGCAACAGGTGCATCAGCATTGACAGTGTCGAGGATGGGTGCTGCGTCATCAATTCCTGTGATGGATGATGTAAAGGAGGCCCTTAAGACACTTAAGCCTGCAAGTAATAATGATAGCAAGATTAGTGTAAAAAAAAACTAATTCTTGAATATATTGAAAACAATCTTACATCAGCAAGCTTAACCGAGATAGCTCGAGTGCTTAACTATTCGGTATCCCACACAACAGCATGGTTTAAAAAGCATTTTCATATGACATTTTCCGAGCTTTTGCAAAGGGAGCGAATTTTAAAGGCTACAAGATTACTGAAGGAAACAGACATTTCTATAAGTGACATTATTAAGGAATGTGGCTATGAAAATGAAAGCTTTTTCAGAAGGAAATTCAAAGAGGTATACTCAAAAACACCGCTTGCATACAGAAAACTTTATAAGAATGAGAGGAAAGAAAAATGACACAGGAAGAGTTATTAAGAAAGCTTGAAGTACCCAAGGGTAAAATAGATGTGATACTTGATACAGATGCATTCAATGAGATAGACGACCAATATGCTATATCATATATGCTTCGCAATAAGGACAGACTTAACACAAGGGCATTGTATGCCGCACCATTTTTTAACACCAACTCAACAGGTCCAAAGGATGGTATGATAAAGAGCTATGATGAGATATTTAAGGTATTGGATTTGCTTGATGAAGAGGTGGATGTATTTAAAGGGTCTGAGGATTATTTGCCCGATGAGAATACATACATAGATTCACCCGCTGCCCGAGATTTGGTTAGGCGTGCCAAGGAATATTCTCTTGATAAGCCCTTGTATGTGGTTGCAATCGGAGCTATAACCAACATTGCATCAGCCTTAATAATGGACCCGTCTATTAAGGATAAAATTGTTGTTGTTTGGCTTGGCGGACATGGCTATCATTATCACGATACACAGGAATTCAATATGCGTCAGGACTTTGCGGCGGCAAGAGTTGTAATGGGAAGCGGAGTACCCTTTGTGCAGTTGCCTTGTATGGGCGTTGTAAGTGAATTCAGTATTTCAGGTGCAGAGCTTGATGTTTGGTTAAAGGATAAGAATAAGATTGCAGATTACCTTGCAAGGAACACAATAGAAACTGCAGAGGAGTACGCTTCGGGAACTCCGTGGACTCGAATTATATGGGATGTAACGGCGGTTGCGTGGCTTTTAAATGACGATGAGAGATTTATGAAAACGAGTGTGGCAAAAGTAAGATTGCCCGAATATAGTGGCGTGTATTCTGATAAGGAAGAGGACATAATGATGCGTTACGTATATTATATTAACCGCGATGCTTTGATGAAGGATTTAATTGAATCATTGTTGAAATAAAAATAAGGGACACATTTTGTGTTTGAAGTAGTCAATACTTTGTAGACACAAAAAAGAATATTTTAAGCTGCCTGTTCAAGCCTGTATTGAACAGGCGGGTTTCTTTTAAGTTTTCTCATAGGCTTTATGTAATTAAAGTAATATATTGTATCATCAATAACCTTTTTAAGTTTGATGCAGGAGTTCATGAATTTTTAATGTAATATTAAAAAGAGCCTTCATTTGAACTGACCCCCAAAAGTTAGACCAAAAATCTAACGATTGGGGGTTCACTTCATTTTAGGACTCTTTTTTTGGCTTTAATATCTTTAAATAGAATCTAATATACAATGCAAATGATGCAAGCAAAACAAAAATGCAAGTAAAAATAATTATATTTACAATAGATTGGGACAGATCAGGTAGGAACAGCAGAATGACTATAGCAGAATAAATAACAACTGTATTCAGCTTTCCATACCATTTAGCACTATTAACCGAATCGTGGTTTTTATAAGTCAAGTATCCCATCAGTGCCATCAAAAACTCTTTTATAACAAAAGCTACAATCAAGTAGAATATTATATCATGGGTTACTGCAAGGCAAATGAGCAATACGCCTTGTGTAAATTTGTCAGCAATAGGGTCAAGGATTTTACCGAAATCGGAAACCATATTGAACCTTCGTGCAATATATCCGTCGGCTATATCTGAAATTCCTGATATGAATAATAGAATAATTGCACCAAGTGAGTTATCTTCAAACACATATAACCATACAATGAACGGTAAAAGCAAGAGTCTGAACATACTCAGGATATTTGGAATTGTTAAAACTTGTTTCTTTTGTAATAGTCTGTTCATACTAACCTCTGAAATCACTCAATATTATATTTATTTCGTCATTTTCGCGTACTGCCTTTAAGACGGAGCCACTTTTGATACGGTCTGTGAGTGCAATTTTAGCAAGTTTATCCTCAATAAGATTTTGTATTGCTCTCTTAAGCGGTCTTGCACCATATTCCTTATTGTAACCTGTTTCAAGGATTAAATCCTTAGCCTCGTCTGTTATTATAAGAGTTGCGTCCTTTTCCTGCAACTTGCAAATAATATCCTTTAGCATCAATTCTATAATCTGTCTTAACTCATCCTTTGACAATGGCTTGAATACAACTACATCATCAATTCTGTTCAAGAACTCGGGACGGAAGAATTCCTTTAGGCTTTTCTCAATATTGTCCTTCATTGTGACCTCTGTATCTCTTGCAAAGCCTGTTTTGTTAGAGTTAAATTCTGAGCCTGCATTTGTAGTCATAATAATGATCGTATTTTCAAAGTTTACAATCTTACCATGACTATCTGCGATTCTGCCGTCATCAAGTATCTGCAGGAATATATTGAACACATCAGGATGTGCCTTTTCAATTTCGTCAAGCAGAATTACTGAATATGGCTTACGGCGTACCTTTTCTGTAAGCTGACCGGCATCGTCATATCCCACATATCCCGGGGGAGAGCCAATTAGCTTTGATACGGCGTGCTTTTCCATATATTCAGACATATCAATTCTTATCAAGGCATCCTCGTTATTAAACATCACCTCAGCAATGGTTTTAACAAGCTCTGTTTTACCGACACCTGTGGGACCTGCAAAGATAAATGAAACAGGACGCTTCTTTGATGTTATATCAGCACGACCGCGACGAATTGCACGTGAAACTGCCATTACAGCATTATCCTGACCAATAACCCGTTGGTGAATTCTACCCTCAAGACTCAAAAGCTTTTTGCTTTCATCCTCTGTCAAACGATGAACAGGAATTTTTGTCCAACCCTCGATTACGGCGGCAATATCGTCGTATGTGATTTTCGAGCCTTGTGATAATGGCTCAAGCCTTTGACGTTCTGTTTCTAATTTCATTAGCTCTGATTTCAGATTTGCAATACGCTCGAAGTCAGGATTGTCCGAGGGGGTCTCGTTAATTTCATCAAGCTCAGCCTGAACTATGGCTAATCTTTCGTTAACTATGGAAAGCTCATATAAAGCCTTGTTTCTGAGATTAACGCGTGAGCCTGCCTCGTCAATGACATCAATTGCCTTGTCGGGAAGAAATCTGTCAGTGATATACCTTTCAGACATTTTTACTGCTTGCTCAACTACATCCTCGCTAATTTTAACCTTGTGAAAATTCTCGTAGTAATCCTTGATTCCGTTGAGAATTTCGATGCTTTCTTCAATTGAAGGCTCGTCAATTAGTACAGGCTGGAAACGTCTTTCTAATGCTGTATCCTTTTCAATGTGCTTTCTGTACTCTGTAAGGGTTGTAGCACCGATAATCTGTATTTCGCCACGAGCCAATGCAGGCTTTAAGATATTTGCGGCACTCATTGCACCTTCAGCATCTCCTGCGGCAACTATATTGTGAATTTCATCGATTACTAAAATTACATTACCGCGTTCCTCAGCTTCCTTTAATAGAGATTTCAAACGTGATTCGAACTGTCCTCTGAACTGTGTACCCGCAACCAAAGCTGCAAAATCAATAAGATATAATCTTACATCAAAAAGCTTTGGTGGAACACTGCGTTCAAATATACGCATTGCCAAGCCTTCTGCAACGGCAGTTTTACCAACTCCCGGCTCACCTAACAGAACGGGGTTATTTTTTGTACGTCTGTTAAGAATCTGTACAACACGCTCGATTTCGTCGTTACGACTTACAACTCTGTCAACCTTACCTAATGCCGCACGTGCAGTCAGGTCTGTACCGTAGGTGTCGAGAACACTCTGTTTGTTTGACTTGCGTTTTTGTGAGCCTTTATCCTTAGAGTCCTTTTTTTCTCTTTTTTCACCCAATGCCTTCCCAAAACCGCCGAAGATATTATTCATAAACTCTGATAGGGGAGCGGTTGCCGCACCGCCTTCAGTATCCTCGTCAATGCCGGGCATCTGCATTATCATATTGGCTTCTGCTTCTTGTAAGGCTTCAGGACCACCCATGCTTTCGATAATGTCATTCATCTGTTCGTTGATGCCTTCAATATCATCGTCACTTATTCCAAACTTTTCAAACATTTGGTCAATGGGTGCTAACCCAAGCTCCTTAGCACAAGAAAGACAATAGCCCTCCATAGTCGTCTTTGAGTTTTCCGTTTTCGTTATATACATAACTGCGGGACGAACACCGCATTTAACACACATATCCATTATTGTTTATTTTACATCCTTTCAATCGGTACACTAATACCATCATATTTTAACATTATATCATAGAATTTATTAATTTTAAAGTTTTTTTTGAAAAATTCATAGTTTATTCATTTATATTAAGAAAATATGTAAATTTATACTTGAAAATTAATGCAGAATATGGTATTATGTATTTATAATGCTATGCAAAGGAGGCATGAAACAATGTACAATTTGGAAAAGGGCTATGAGTTAGCCAAGGAATATTATGCACAGTACGGTATTGATGTAGATAAAATGATGGAGATTTGTGACAAAACTCCCATTTCAATGCACTGCTGGCAAGGTGATGATGTTATCGGCTTTGAGAAGAAGGAAGGCGGACTAACAGGTGGTATTCAGACAACAGGTAACTATCCCGGTCGTGCTACAAATCCATCTGAATTAAGAGCTGACATAGAGAAGGCTATGGAGTTTATTCCCGGTGAGCTTAAGGTTAACGTTCACGCAAACTATCAGGAGGCTGATACTTTTGTTGACCGTGATGCTATCACTGAGGAAAACTTCAAGAATTGGGCTGATTGGGCAGTAGAGAAGGGTATAGGTCTTGACTTTAACCCCACATATTTCTCACATCCCCTAAGTGAAAAGGCTACACTTTCATCAGCTGATGAAAATGTAAGAAAGTTCTGGGTTAAGCATGGTATTGCTTGTCGTAAGATTGGAGAATACTTCTATAAGAGAACAGGCAAGGTTTGTGTTATCAACCATTGGACTCCAGATGGTGACAAGGAATTCCCTATTGATACACTTACGCCCCGTACTCAGCTAAAGAAGAGCTATGATGAAATTTTTGAGGCTACAAAGGATATAGAGGGCGTAATGGACGGTATCGAGTCAAAGGTATTCGGTATTGGTGCAGAGAGCTTCACAGCAGGCTCACACGAGTTCTGTATGGGTTATGTTATGAAGGCTAACAGCGACCATATCATTATGACACTTGATACAGGTCATTATCATCCCACAGAGGTTGTATCAGCAAAGCTTGGTGCAGTTTACACATTCTCAGATCATGTATTGCTACACGTTTCACGTCCTATCAGATGGGATAGTGACCACGTTGTTGCATTTGATGATGAGACAAAGTCAATTATGGAGGAGCTTGTAAGACTTGGTAAGCTTCAGGATACATATATTGCAACAGACTTCTTTGATGCTTCAATCAACAGAATTGTTGCATGGGTTACTGGTATGAGAAACACAAGAAAGGCTATGCTATATGCATTGCTTCAGCCCACAGAGATGATGAAGAAGCTTGAGGCTGACGGTGATGTATCAGGCAGACTTGCAGTATCACAGGAATTTAAGGCAGCTCCCTTCTCGCTTGTATGGGATTACTACTGTGCAAAGAACAACAAGGGCGTAGGTCTTGAGTGGCTTGACGATGTTCGCAAGTACGAAAAGGACGTTCTTTCAAAGAGATAATTTTATTTATGAGTCAGGTAAAAGCCTGACTCTTTTTTTAAATAAGACGGGTCGGACCCAGGTGTCCGACCCTTTTTATATTAAACAGCCAATATCGGCTGGAGTTGTTTGTTTTCTAATGCTAAGGCTAATGTTTCATTTAACTTTGAAAAGTCGGCTATAAGTGAATTTGGCTTTGTTATGCAGTCATCCTGTGCAAACGGAATAAAGAAAATATGTTTCCTTGTTAACAGTCTTCCAATGTTTTCTGCCGCAGTACCAAGACCATCGTTGGTTGATACTCCGACGATGATAGGCCTTTTGTTCCTTAAATGTGCCTTAGCAGCTAAGGTTACAGATGTATCTGCAATGCCGTGAGAAAGCTTTGCTAAGGTGTTTCCTGTGCAAGGCAGAATAACTAATGCATCAAGTAATTTCTTTGGACCTATTGGCTCCGTTTCAAATACGGTATGAAGTATTTTGTTTTCTGTAATAGTTTCAATCTTATTTATAAAATCCGTTGAACCACCAAAGCGTGTGTCTGTTGTATAGGATGCTTCACTCATAATCGGTATTATATTTGCTCCGGTATCCTTTAGGCCCTTGATTGATTTAACAGCCTTGTTAAAGGTGCAGAATGAACCACACATAGCAAAGCCGATATTAAGTCCTTTCAAATCCATTTCTACACCTCCTCTGCTAAAATATTGCATATTGTTTCCTTAATAATAATACCTGCAGTCTTTGGCGCGACGCGACCGGGCAGGGATAAGGCCCATATCGCCTTAACTCCAAGCCGTGACGCAGCGTCAAAATCCACACCGCCGGGCTTTGAGGCTAAATCAATAATTAGTGTGTCCTTAGATATTTTTATTAGCTCTGTTTCACCTAATATCATTGCAGGTACAGTATTGAAAATAATATCAAATTCATTCAGATGATTTTTAGCTTCATTAGGTGAAAGGGGAGTATATCCATTTCCCTCAATCAGCGCCATATCACAATATTTCCTCGCCATTACATAGGTTTTTGCGCCTAAAGATGCAAGAGAGCGTGAAAGGATTTTGCCGATTCTTCCATATCCCAATACAAGGCATTTACTGTTATGTATTGTAATAGGTGTTTCAGCCATAGCAATTTCTATTGCTCCCTCTGAGGTCGGAACAGCATTCTTTATTGCAAGTTCATCTCTGTTTAAATAATCATAATACTTAATTCCTTTAGCCTTTAACAGTTGTTCAAACACAGGTGATATTTTTCCGCCAAAGACAAGGGAAAGGGGGTTGATGTTTTCCATCAGCTCCTTAAAGCTTAGTTTGTTGTCTATGTATGGAGTATTTATATAAATACTGTCAAAGGAAACAGGTACAGGCAGAATTATAATTTCGTTGTCAAGTGCAAGTCTTATATCGTCTGTATTTTTAATGCCCTCATCTATAGTGTTGTCACCAAAGCCATAAACAGTAACATCATAACCGTCGTTGGCAAGCATTTGTGCAAGGGTTATCTGTCTTAAATCTCCACCAATTACTGCAACTGATTTTAACATTTGAACATCTCCTTTCAAAAGCTGTGAATTACTTAAATATACTATGCATTTTACGGGAAAATTGACACGAAAAAAGCCGATGCGTTTGCATCGGCTTTATATTTATTCTGCTTCTATTTCGTTATCGTTCTTTGGTGGAAGAGTAGCCGTTTTGGGCGGCTCTGTAACAGTTGCAGGTTTTTTTGTAGCCTCGGGTGCCTTTGTAGCCTCAGGCTTCTTGGTTGCGTCAGGTTTTGCTGTTGGCTTATCTGTGGCGGGAGCTGATGTTTTCTTAGGCTTATTAGTTTCCTTCGGCTTGTCGGTTTCCTTCGGGTTTTCCGTTTCTGTTATTTCGTTGTTTTTTTCATCATAAGAAACCGTATCTTCGTCTTCACCAGCAATCTCGTTTTCGAAATCTATCTCATCAAGACGGCTGAAAGTATATCCGTCCCTTAAAAGCTTTTCGATAATATCACCAAGTGCCTTCGGAGTAGCTGAGTTTCTGTCTGTGTTATGCATCTGAATAACAAGATTATTAAGAGTAGGGATACTGCTTGTGAAGAAGTTAATTAACTGCTCAGGCGTTCTTGCTGAATTTGAATCACCAATCGTGGAGTTCCAATCACAGTAGTAATAACCTTTCTTTGCTAACTCGTCCTTGTATTCCTGCTTTTTTTCTCCAAAGGTTGTGTTAGCATAACCACCACCAAGGAAACGATAAATCTTAACGGGCTTAACAGATGAGGGAGAATGTTTTACAATTAGCTTGTAGGTTTCCTCAACTTCATCCATAAATGTTGTTTTGTCAGCATATAATGTATCAGGGTCGTTTGTCATTGATAGGGGTAGAACAAGATGTCCTTCCTCCATTGCACGTGTACATAAATACGGATTGTCCTCAATTTCTTCACCAGTCATAAAGAATGTTGCCTTAACATTGTAACGACGTAACACATCCAATATTTCAGGTGTTACTGTATCAGATGGGCCGTCATCAAATGTGAGATACACGTGCTTTGTCTGACCGGAATTTTTGATTATATCAAGATAATTATTTTTACCGGGTTT
>JAZOBR010000104.1:0-5543 GCA_045596105.1 Candidatus Ornithomonoglobus sp. | reverse complement strand
CGGGTGGCCCTTATTTTAAAGGTGGTGTCAAGCCTCTCACAATCAGAGTCAGCGATTTTGACCGTGCTGCACCAAACGGTACAGGTCATGTAAAAGCCGGTCTTAACTATGCAATGAGTCTTCATGCTATTGTTGACGCTCATAATAAGGGTTTTGACGAAAACATGTATCTTGACCCCCGTACACGCACTAAGGTTGAGGAGACAGGCGGTGCTAACTTCTTGTTCATCACAAAAGACGGCAAGGTTGTAACGCCTAAGTCATCAAGCATCCTTCCCTCAGTTACAAGACGTTCACTTATGTATGTTGCAAAGGAATATCTTGGCCTAGAGGTTGAGGAGAGAGAAGTATTTGTCGATGAGCTTGCTGACTTTGCAGAGTGCGGTCTTTGCGGTACAGCAGCGGTTATCTCACCCGTTGGTAAGATTAACGACCATGGCAAGGAGATTTGCCTGCCCAGCGGTATGAACGAGATGGGTCCGGTTACAAAGAAACTTTATGACACATTAACAGGTATCCAGATGGGTAGAATTGAAGCTCCCGAGGGTTGGATAGTAGAAATTTGCTAATTTAAGAATCGGGCAATGCGGTGCATTGTCCGATTTTATTCACAAGAGACTAAGGAGGCAGAGTATGACAGGTGTAGTTGATTTTTTTACCTATCGTTTTGACGGTGGAGGTAGGGTCCTTGTTGCCTTGATTTTCTTTGCCTTGGCAATCCTGGGCGTAATAATGTCCACTCGCGGAAGAGGTGCAATGGTATGGATAGTAGGCGTGGGCGGATTCCTCCTCGGCATTCTTCTGGGTGCAATGGCAGGAATAATGCTTTTCAACAGTCTTATCGCAATGACAATCTTAGCATCTGTATTCGGAGTTCTCCTCTTGTTTTTAGTGATGCGTGTGAAATCTATCGGTTACTTTATCGGCATTGCAACCCTCAGCTGGTTTTTGGCCTACATTGTGACATCGGAAATGTATGTTAAGGACACAAGCGTATCCCGAAATACAATTCTTTTTATTGATATGGCCATAGGTATAATTATGGGCTTTTTGGCAGCACTTCGGTCAAAATATCTTGTGTCGGTGGTTACAGCCATAGCAGGAGGCTTGCTCTCGGCGATTTCGGCACTTGCCATATTCGGCGTATATTTTGCCGACTACAGAACATGTCTCATAGCAGGTGTAATAAGTGCGTTTGGCTTATTCGTGCAGATTACCACCTATGATTTGAAACCAACAAAACGGAAGAAAAAACGCAGATAAAATCATAAAACACTTCATATATTTTTTATAGGGGGTGTTTTTTTGTTTAAGGGAACAAAGCTAAGAAAACGGATGGTTATTGATATTGTAACGGCAGAGGGGATAGGGTATGTAAAGGATTTGGAAATAGACGAGATTTCTGGCAGGGTAACGGCACTTGTGGTATCGAAAAGTACAAGCGTAATCGGCGGGCTTTTCGGGTTGGGGGAGGTCACAATACCCTGGCAAAGCGTAATGGCAATGAGTGATGATTTTGTGTTAACGAAAACCTTTGATTTTCCCGAAAAATGCTTGAAAAACTAAATGTTGTGTGTTATAATTATAGTGTGTAACCATATATCGTATATATAGGGTGAATTTAGGGAAAACAAAAGGAGAAAAACTATGAAGTGTCCGTATTGTTCATTTGTTGAAAGTAAGGTTATTGATTCACGCCCCAGTGAGGAGAGTAATTCAATTCGCCGTCGTCGTGAGTGCTTAAAATGTGGAAGACGCTTTACCACCTATGAGAAGCTTGAAACCATAGCATTGGTGGTTGTTAAAAAGGATGAATCACGTCAGCCATTTAACCGCAATAAGGTATTGAAGGGAATTATGACAGCCTGCGAGAAGAGACCCATTTCTATAATGCAGATGGAACAGATTGCCGATGATATTGAGAATGAGCTGTTGCAGGCAATGGTAAGAGAGATTCCTTCGACACAGATTGGTGAGATGGTAATGGACAAGCTTCGTACTCTTGACGAGGTTGCATATGTAAGATTTGCATCAGTGTACAAGCAGTTTGATGATTTAAGCACGTTTATGGACGAGCTTCAGGGACTTATAAATGACAGGAACAACTGATTATAAAACTATAGCCGCCATTGCCACCCCTATGGGTACAGGCGGTATATCGGTTATACGCATAAGCGGTAGCCGTGCAATAGAAATTGCAAACAAGATATTTTCGCGAGGCATTACCGATGTACCGTCACATACAGTTCATTACGGCTTTATTAAAAGTGAGTCGGGTGAGGTGGTTGATGAGGTGCTTCTTACAGTTTTGCGTGCGCCCAGAACCTTTACCCGTGAGGATACGGTGGAAATCAGTACCCATGGCGGTATGGTAACTACCCGTGAGGTGTTAAAGACCATAATTGAGGCAGGTGCCGTTATGGCGCAGCCGGGTGAATTCACAAAGCGTGCCTTTATAAACGGCAGAATCGATTTGTCCCAGGCGGAGGCGGTAATCGATATTATCAATGCCAGGAATGAAATGTCACAAAGAAATGCATTATTACAGCTGGGCGGTGCATTGTCCCGTGAGATAAAATCAGTTCGTGATGCCTTAGTGCATCTGTGTGCCGAAATGCAGGTTATAATTGACTATCCCGATGAGGATTTGGAGGATGTAACGGCAGAGGATATAGAAGAGGCTTGTGATACGGCGGCTGTGAGAGTCAACAAGCTTATCGAATCTACCGATGGAGGCAGACTTGTGTCCGAGGGTATTCGTACAGCTATAGTGGGAAAGCCTAATGTAGGCAAGTCAAGCATACTCAATGCTCTTGCCCAGGAGGAGCGTGCCATAGTAACGGATGTTGCAGGCACAACAAGAGATGTAATTGAGGAAACGGTTACAATTAAGGGAATACCGCTTTTGTTGGCGGATACCGCAGGTATTCACCAAACGGAGGATGTGGTTGAGAAGATTGGCGTTGAGAGGTCAAAGGAAAGCCTTAACAGTGCCGATTTGGTTATAGCGGTATTTGATTCGACAGGTGAGCTTGACTCGGAGGATAGAGAAATCCTTGATCTTACAAAGGATAAGAAGAGAATTATTTTAATAAATAAAACGGATGCAGGAAATGGCTTGAGTACACAGGATTTCCCTGAAGATGTTGCCATTTTGACAAGTGCTAAGACCTTAGAGGGAATGGAAGAATTGGGAGATGCAATAGAGACCTTGTGCGGACTTCGTGAGCTGATGGCAGAAAACGGCAGGATTATCACGAATATGCGACACAAAACGGCACTTATCGGTGCTCGTGATGCCCTTATTGCGGCTCGCGATGCCCTGGCGACTGGTATGCCGACTGACATTGTATCTATTGATATAAACCACGCAATGGAGAGTCTTGGTGAAATCACAGGTGAGACGGTGTCCGAATCCGTAGTGGATGATATTTTCCACAATTTCTGCGTAGGTAAGTAAAATGAGATTAGATAAGTTTTTATCCGACTCAACGGAGTTTTCAAGAAAAGAAATAAAGGAGCTTATTAAAAAGAGGCTTGTGGCTGTGAACGGTGAGGTTGTGACTCGTCCCGAAATGCAGGTGGACGAGAGCGTGGCGGTGACGATAGATGGCAGGCAGATTGGATATAAGCGGTTTATCTATCTGATAATGAACAAGCCTCAGGGCTGTGTTAGTGCCACTGAGGACAGAGAGTATAAAACCGTATGTGATATTCTGCCCGATTCATATCGAGGATTTGGTGTGTATCCTGCTGGCAGACTCGATATCGATACAGAGGGACTATTAATTCTTACCAATGACGGTAAGTTTGCCCACAATGTCACATCACCGAAGAAAGATGTGTACAAACGCTATTTTGCAAGGGTGGATAAAGCCTTAGAGGATAGTGACATAGACGAGTTTTCAAAGGGGATGGCGTTTAAGGACTTTACCGCTATGCCTGCAAGGCTTGAAATCTGTGAGGATAAACAATCGGCATATGTTGAGATTGCCGAGGGTAAGTACCATCAGGTTAAGCGTATGTTTGAAAGAGTGGGAAAGACGGTAGAATACCTGAGGAGAGTGGCAATCGGAGGACTGACATTACCTGAGAGTTTAGGCTTGGGTGAGGTTATGGAAATGACCGCTCAGGAATTAGAAGAACAAATATTTTAATTAAGGGAGGAATTCGTATGACAAACTATAAAGCATCCTATTGTAGTGCTTCGTCGTTTAGCGGAAGCTATCAGTATGAATACGAATTCCAATATGTCCCCACAAGCTTTCGGGGGAGTAATAATGGCTCTTATAAGAGCATTGAAAAGGTAGTAGACAACACGAAAACCGTACAGGTATACGGTTATGGGATAAATCTCATATAGGAGGAAAGTAAAATGCTAAAAAAACCGGAGCTATTAGCACCCGGCGGCAGCCTTGAAAAGTTAAAAACGGCAATAGACTTTGGTGCAGATGCCGTATATATCGGCGGTGAGGCATTCTCTTTGCGAGTTGCGGCGGAGAATTTCACCCTTGATGAAATGCGTGAGGGCCTCGAATATGCCCATTCCCGCGGTAAGAAGGTGTATCTCACTGCAAACATAATTGCCCACAATCGTGATATTGAAAAATTCAAGGAATTCATTGGTGAAATCCGTTATATGGGC
Source organism: Candidatus Ornithomonoglobus sp. (assembly GCA_045596105.1). Classification (GTDB taxonomy): domain Bacteria; phylum Bacillota; class Clostridia; order UBA1381; family UBA1381; genus Ornithomonoglobus. The sequence continues at coordinate 898 of JAZOBR010000104.1, read as the reverse complement.
TTTGATGCGGTGTTGATTGCAGATATTGGTCTCTTTGGGATTATGCGGGAGATTGCACCCGAAATACCCATCCATGTCAGCACTCAGGCAAATAACACCAACTATATGACCGCAAATATGTGGCATAAGATGGGTGCAGAAAGAGTAGTATTGGGCAGAGAAATGTCCTTTAAGGAGATTGCGGAGTTCAACGAGAATATCCCCGAGGATTTGGAGCTTGAGGTATTTATCCATGGTGCAATGTGTATTTCATACTCGGGCAGGTGCCTGCTTTCAAACTATATGACAGGCAGAAACTCAAACCTTGGTGCTTGTGCGCACCCTTGCAGATGGAACTATTCTCTTGTGGAGGAGAAGCGTCCCGGTCAATACTTTGATGTGTTTGAGAATGAGCGTGGCTCATTTATCTTCAACTCCAAGGATTTATGCACAATCGAGCATATTCCCGAGCTTGTAAACAGTGGTATAGCAAGCCTTAAAATTGAGGGTAGAGTGAAGACGGCGTTCTATGTGGCAACGGTTGTCGGTGCTTACCGCAGAGAGATTGACCGCTACTGTGAGGACCCCGAAAACTATGTATTTAACCCCGAGGAGTTGGAGGAATTAAAGAAGGTCAGCCATCGTCCATATACAACAGGGTTTTATTTTGGCAGACCCGATAGCGACGGTCAGGTTTATGAGTCAAGCTCATACATCCGCGATTGCGAGCTTATCGGCGTCGTAACAGGCTATGATGAGGAAACAAAGAGACTGACGGTTTCCCAGAGAAACAGATTTTTCCTGGGTGATGAAATAGAGATATTAGAGCCTATGAAACCCTTTACTCCGCTGAAGGTGGAGGAGCTTAAAAATGACAAAGGCGAGGCAATAGATGTTGCACCTCACGCAGAGCAAACGG
>JAZOBR010000103.1:0-9147 GCA_045596105.1 Candidatus Ornithomonoglobus sp. | reverse complement strand
CATCGTTCTCGTTATAACGCCGGACTCAATGAGTCCCTCCTTTGCGGATGCACTGTATGCCCTTACAAGGCCTCCCGTACCCAGCAGAGTACCGCCAAAGTATCTTGTTACCACCACTATTACATCCACCAGACCCATATTGCGGATCGTGTCAAGTACGGGCATTCCTGCCGTACCCCCCGGCTCACCATCATCAGAATAACGGAAAATGTTATTCTCATCTATTATATAGGCATACACATTGTGGCTAGCGTCGGGATAGGTTGAACGAATCTTGTTAAGATACTCTATTGCCTCCTCCTCCGTTGACACAGGCGCCACATGGGATATAAACTTTGATTTCTTTTCCACAATAAGCGTCTCGGACTCCCGTCCAACAGTCTTATATATATCACGCTTACTCATTTCCTTCATCCTTTGTAATTTCGTATTTCTTGAGCTTGGAGTATTTGGCGTTATCAACAAGCACCCTTACCTCTGTACCCTCGGCGGTATACTCCTCGGAAAGGACCTTTTCGTTAAGGTGTAGCTCATTTAATATAGCACCGTCACTGTATGGTATAAGCAGTGTATGTTCATACTTCTTACCGGGTGCTGTGTCGGCTATGGCTCCCATAAGCTTGTCTATACCAAGTCCTGTTTTTGCACTGATAAGGACGCTTGCCCCTTCCATAGGTGAAGGGATAAACTCACTCTCTATATCGCATTTATTATATACATAAACAGTCGGCTTTGACCCTGCACCAATTTCCTTTAATACCTCGTTTACAACTGTCATATGATTGTGTGCCTCAGGCGTTGATGCATCCGTTACATGGATTAGAAAATCTGCCTCTGCCGCCTCCTCAAGGGTTGACTTGAATGCCTCCACAAGATAGTGCGGAAGCTTTCTTATAAAACCAACCGTATCAATCAGTATAATAGTTCTGTTATCCTCTAAGGTAATTGCACGCGAGGTCGTGTCAAGGGTTGCAAAGAGCTTGTCCTCTGCAAACACTCCCGCATCCGTCAGGCGGTTTAGAAGAGTTGACTTGCCAGCGTTTGTGTAGCCCACAATAGCACCTGTTATTACTCCGTCCTTTTCTCGTCTGCCACGCAACAACTCACGATGCTTCTTTATTTCACGAATTTCCTCCTCCAAGGCGGCAATTCGCGTACGGATATGACGGCGGTCACTTTCAAGCTTTGTCTCACCCGGGCCTCGTGTGCCGATACCTCCGCCCATTCGGCTAAGCTCCAGACCCATACCCCTAAGTCTCGGAAGCTGATACTTGAGCTGTGCCAATTCAACCTGAAGCTTACCTTCCCCTGAACGGGCGCGCATTGCGAATATATCAAGAATAAGCATGGAGCGGTCAAGAACACGCACGCCCAATGCATCCGAAATATTTCGAAGCTGAACGGGAGTTAACTCATCATCAAACACAACCAGGGTTGCACCCAAATCCTCAACGGCTACCTTAAGCTCCTCAAGCTTGCCCTCACCAAAATATGTTCCGCTTTCGGGTTGCGGACGGTTTTGCACCATCTCACCTACCACTTCACCGCCTGCTGTATCCACAAGCTCGGCTAACTCCGCCATGGACTCCTCGGTGGTGTCATTTAGAAAATCACGACTGCCTGTATGCAGACCTGCGATTATTACTTTTTCTTTTTCATCTACATTGGAATTCTGCATATCGGCCCCTCCTGTTTTCTTTTAGTATAACAGAAAAGCAGCAAATAGTACAGTATAATTTGAAAAAATTTAAAAAAATTTTAAAAAAAGCTTGCAAAATGCGAAATTTATGGTATAATATAGAGGTATTATTGTGAATTCGTGGGAAATATCACGTATTTTTCGCATACAAAGGAGGTAAGATTATGCAGACATTATTTATTGTACTTCACCTAATCGTTGCAGTTTTGCTTATCGGTGTTGTTCTTGTACAGGATGGTAAGGACCCCGGCATGAAGGGTATTCAGGGTTCATCTGCTGACACAAGCGATTCATTCTTTAAGAGCCACGGCGGTACTACAAAGGAAAAGATACAGGGTCAGTTGACAACAACTATTTCTATATTATTCCTTATAACAACATTGGTACTTGTAATTCTTACATCAAACTAAAGAATATTTGACCGAGCGTATGCTCGGTCTTTTTTTGTACCTGTTCAAGGTCTGTGGGTTTCGGCTCTGTGGTATTCATATTCTCGTCGGGTTCAAAGAGCCACACAGCAAGTATTGGAATTCCAAAGGTAATGAATAATGATAATAAAAGCGTTATTAATATTTTTTTCATATTGTCACCCCCTCTACATTGTATGAGGGAAAACCAAAAAAGAAACGCAAAGGCGTTTCTTTTTGGTTTATTCTTCTGTTTCCTCAACAACCTCTTCCGCTATCTCAGGCTCGTTTTTAAAAATCTTCATAAACTCATCACCTGTGATTGTTTCCTTTTCTATCAGAAATTCCGAGATTCTGTGAAGGGCATCCATATTATCCTTAAGCAGGGTCTTTGCTATTTCATAACGCTCCTTCATTATGCGGATAACCGCCTCGTCAACCCGTGTGAGGGTTTGCTCTGAGCAGTTGGCTACGGTTCGGCCGTCAAGGTAACGGTTTGTAAGGCTCTCAAGTCCCACAAGCCCGAACTCGTCACTCATACCATACATGGTAATCATCTGTCTTGCCGTATCTGTTGCACGCTCAATATCATTTGATGCACCTGTTGTCTGTGTATCAAACACAAGCTCCTCCGCCGCTCTGCCTGCTAAAAACACTGTTATCTGGTCAAGCAACTCATTCTTGTTATTAAGATACTTTTCTTCCTTATCGGGCATCTGCATCGTATAACCCAAAGCACCCATTGTACGCGGTACAATAGTGATTTTTTGCACAGGCTGAGTATTCTTCTGCAACGCAGTTGCAAGGGCATGTCCCACCTCGTGATATGCCACAATTCTCTTTTCTTCCTTTGAAAGAATCCTGTCCTTCTTTTCCTTACCTGCAATAATCACCTCAACAGAGTCCATCAAATCCTCCTGATTGACCTCTGTTCTGCCAAGTCTTACTGCACGCAATGCCGCCTCATTTACCATATTTGCTAAATCAGCACCAACAGCGCCGCTTGTTGCAAGTGCCATCTGATGGAGGTCAATATCGGGTGCAACCTTAACATTCTTAATATGCACCTTCAATATATCCTTTCGGCCCTTCAAATCAGGCTTTTCAACAATTATTCGTCTGTCAAAGCGCCCCGGTCTTAAAAGTGCCTTATCAAGGATTTCAGGACGGTTTGTTGCCGCAAGAACAACAAGTCCCTTTGAGGTATCAAAGCCATCCATCTCTGATAGCAGCTGGTTCAGAGTCTGCTCACGCTCATCGTTGGTTGACACCTGGTTGTCACGGGATTTACCAATGGCATCAATCTCATCAATAAAGATGATACAGGGGGCCTTTGCAGCCGCCTGCTTGAACAAATCTCTTACTCTGGATGCACCCACGCCCACGAACATTTCCACGAACTCCGAGCCTGACAATGAGAAAAATGGCACATTTGCCTCACCTGCCACTGCCTTTGCAAGAAGTGTTTTACCCGTACCGGGAGGTCCTACCAAAAGTGCGCCCTTTGGCTGCTTCGCACCGATGGCTGTATACTTTGTGGGATTATGGAGAAAATCCACGATTTCGTTTAAGGATTCCTTTGCCTCCTCCTGACCTGCCACATCCAGGAAGGTTATACCTGTCTTGTTTTCGATATTATACATCTTGGCGTTCGACTGACCGATACCCATAATACCGCCGCCACCGCCCATTTTCTTTGACATCACACGGGAAATAATCCCAAAGAACAAAAGCATAAATGCCAGGGGCAGTATCCATGAAAGTATAAAGCTCAGAATGGGGTTTGACTCATTAATGGGAGTGCTGTAGGTTATCCCCTTCTCATCAAGCTTTTCAAGTAGTCTTTCATCATTGATATAGCCTGTGTAATAAACCTTCTGAATATCCTCTTCCGCGGGAGTCATCATTGCAATTCCCAAAAGAGTATCGGGAGTTGGCTTAGCTTCACTCTCGAGTTTCTTTTCTATTATAACATATTTCTGAGGCTCGATTATAACCTCTTCAACCCTGTCCTCGTCAATCATCTTCAAAAACTCGTTATATGCTATCTCCTTCGTCTCGGGAGTCATAAACGAGGTCATAACCATGTTCAATACCGTTGTAAGCACCAACGAGCCTAAAACGAACCATAATAGTGGGCTCATTTTCTTCTGGGGGCGCTTTGTCCCCTTTTTATCGTTATTCATAAATCTATATCCTTTCGTCAAATAGGCAACTTTTCATATTAACAAGTGTATCACAAAGGGGAATAAAATTCAACCCGTAATTATAAGATTTATACTTTATTAACATTTTAAACCCTCAAAATACCCCTTGACAAAGCCATTGTAATGTTATAGAATATATAAATACATTATTTGTAAATAATTGCGAGGCTATACCTTGCAGTATATGAGGTGGATAAGATGAAAAATGTTGACAAAACAATGGACAAAATTGTTGCTCTGTGTAAAGGCAGAGGCTTCATTTATGCAGGCAGTGAAATTTACGGCGGTCTTGCTAATACCTGGGACTACGGTCCTCTTGGTGTTGAGCTTAAGAACAATGTAAAGGATGCCTGGAGAAAAAAGTTTATTCAGGAGTCACCCTACAATGTAGGTGTTGACTGTGCAATTCTGATGAACCCCGAAACATGGGTTGCATCAGGCCACGTAGGCGGTTTTTCAGACCCCCTTATGGACTGTAAGGAGTGTAAGGCAAGATACCGCGCCGACAAGCTAATCGAGGATTACGCCGCAGAAAACAACTTCGACATATGCTGTGACGGTTGGTCAAACGAGCAGTTGAAGGAGTATATTGACGAGCATGAAATCGTTTGTCCTAAGTGCGGCAAGCGTAACTTCACAGATATTCGTCAGTTCAACCTGATGTTCAAAACCTTCCAGGGCGTTACAGAGGACAGTGAGAACACAATTTTCCTTCGTCCCGAGACGGCACAGGGTATCTTCGTAAACTTCAAGAACGTTCAGCGTTCATCAAGAAAGAAGGTCCCCTTCGGTATCGCACAGATTGGTAAATCATTCCGTAACGAGATTACACCGGGTAACTTCACATTTCGTACCCGTGAGTTTGAGCAGATGGAGCTTGAGTTCTTCTGCGAGCCGGGAACAGACCTTGAGTGGTTTGCGTACTGGAAGCAGTTTTGTATCGACTTTTTAAAGTCACTTAATATGAACGAGGAAAACCTACGTTATCGTGACCATGCACCTGAGGAGCTTGCATTCTACTCAAAGGCTACATCAGATATTGAGTTTATGTTCCCCTTCGGTTGGGGTGAGCTATGGGGCGTAGCTGACAGAACAGACTATGACCTGAAGCAGCACATGGACCATTCAGGAGTCAATATGGAGTATATGGATCCCGTTACTAACGAGAAATATATCCCCTATGTTATCGAGCCGTCACTTGGTTGTGACAGAGTTGTTCTTGCATTCCTGTGCGAGGCATATGATGAGGAAGAGCTTGAGGGTGGTGATTCAAGAGTTGTATTGCACTTCCATCCTGCACTTGCACCCGTTAAGGCTGCAATCCTTCCCCTTTCAAAGAAACTTGATGAGGGCGCAACAAAGATTTTTGAAAAGCTTTCAAAGAAGTATAACTGTGAGTATGATAACGCAGGCTCAATCGGTAAGCGTTATCGTCGCCAGGACGAGATTGGTACTCCCTTCTGTATCACCTATGACTTCGAGTCAGAGGAGGATGGTGCAGTAACAATCCGCGAAAGAGATACAATGGAGCAGACTCGTATTAAGATTGACGAGCTTGAGAAGTATCTTGATGAAAAGCTTACATTCTAAAAATAACACAAAAAGCGTTTTGGGAAACCAAAACGCTTTTTTATTGTAAATTTTGACAAATTTTTCAAATCCTCTTGAATTTTTTGATAATATAAGGTAATATAAATATATAAAATGAAAAGGAGGATATGGTCATGATTTCATACATATTCAAAAAAGCAATTAACATATTGAAGAAAAAGCCTATTATGCTATGGGGCGTATCACTGCTTTGCGGTATTGTTACTTCCTTAGTACAGATTGGCGCAGGCGTATTACCCATATTGAGTATTCCCATTGTAATCACATTGGAGGCAGGTATGGCGGCATTGTATCTTGATGGCTACAATGGTAAAGAGGTTAACTCCAAGCAGCTTTTCCATGGCTTCACAAAGGAGTGCTTCCCAAGAGTAACTGCAGGTATGCTATGGTACTATTTATGGACTGTAATCTGGTCATTCGTTCCTGTTATGAACATAATCAAGTCATACCAGTACGCATTCACTCCCTACATTCTATTGACAAGACCTGATGTTAGCCCCTTGGAGGCACTAAAGCTTTCAATACGTGAGACTGAAGGCTATAAGGGCAGAATGTTTGGTGCAAGCATATTGGTTTCACTGCTACTATTTGCACTTGTTCTTATAGGAATGTTGTTATTCGTTATCCCCGTACTTGGTTGGATTGCAGGCTTTGCAGTAATCGTATGCTCAATTATTCTTTATCCCTTGTTTAACGGTCTTGTAATGGCAGGCTTCTACGAGGAGGCAAAGAACGGCAACTTCAGGAAGATATACATAAACGATGGTACTCCTTCAGAAGGCACAAACGTATGGTTCTGCACAGAATGTGGTACAGCTAATGCTACAGGCAATAACTTCTGCACAAAGTGCGGTAAGCCTAAGGCTTAGTAAAAAATAAAACACCGAGCGTGTGAAGTGGACCCCATTTAGTTCACTTCACGTTTGCCCGGTGTTTTTTTAATACACTGCTATCTCACTGATTGCGATGTCCTTCCACTCTCCGTAATATGAATCCAGGATATATATTGTGATAAAATCCGTATCAACAGGGTTGTTAAAGGGAACATCTATCATTTCGCAATAATGATCCATACCAAATGTGGCAATCTGCTCTCCTTCTGCGTGTACAATTTTAACCTTAGAGATTCTTCTGTTCTTAGTGTATGTCTTTTCCGACTTACAATATCCATTAGTCATCCTGATACCGTTTACGTGCTGTGGAGCTGACGCATACAATGTAAGTGACGGTGATGCGTCGATATTTCTGTCAGGGGTCCATGCCGTTCTCATATCATTATCCATAGCATATTCCTCATAGTAATAACAACGCTGATTAATGCTTGTATCTATGTCATAGTCACGAGTGCTTGAGCCTACCAGATAGTCAAACACAGGTGGTGCATAGCTTTTGTCACTTTCATTTGATACAATCTCATCTATAACATTTGTTGAATCCGATGTTTTTGAACCATTCCAAAAAACCATAATAACAGTCACTATTGCGGCTATGATTGCAACTATTGTGGCAATGATGCCTATCACAAGTCCCGCTCCGCCACTCTTCTGACTGCCCGCAACCGTTGGTCTGTCCGTCGGTACATCTATCGTCGGTGCGTCGCTTCTTCTTCCGCACTTAGTGCAAAACTTCTCACCGTCATAAATCGGTGTACCGCAATTAGGGCAATATATCGCTCTTTCCTCTTGTTCTGTTTGTGTTCCACAGTTTGGGCAGAACTTTTCACCTTCCATAATTTGAGTATTGCAGTTCTTACAATTCATACTACTCCCTCCTTTATAGTGCTATTATAACAGATAATTTCTCATTTGTCACGCATTTTGTAAAATTTTGTAAGGTATTGCATTATTTTATTTGTTATGGTAAAATAGTGTAAGACAAAAGGAGTGGATTACTATGAAGATTAAAGCTATGATTATTATAATACTTGTGTGTATATTGGTAATAATATCATCTGTCACCGGTCTGCATATTTATAAAAAGATAAAAGATACAGATGACGGTATCAAGGCTACACAAACCATACCTACCGATGCACCCACCGCGACATATACTCCCACACCTACACCCGAACCGGTACGCCGTGGAACACAGACCCCCATCCCCGAAGAGGTAAAAGCCACAATGGATGGCAAATCTATGAAGCCTAATCCCAATATCTCATACGAGGATTTACGATATTTGTCAATCCCCCACTATGATTTTAACGACAATGTGGTTACAGGACATTTGGTGGTGCATAAAGACCTTGCCGAGGAGGTCCTGGATATTTTTGCAGAGCTGTTTGATGCAAAATATCCCATCGAAAGAATGGAGCTTATTGATAAGTATGATGCAGACGATTTTACCTCCATCGAATATAACAACACCTCTGCATTTAACTACAGAGTAGTTTCCACTGGTACAGGCAGGCTGTCAAAACATGCCTATGGTTGCGCAATCGACATAAATCCGCAAATGAATCCTTATGTGTACAAAAACGGCACAGGCGCTCACGAAAATGCCCGCGAATATTGGCAACGTGACGTGACAAAGTGGACAAGGGAAATCGACCGTCGTGCGTTTATCGGGAACGATACAGAAATCTATCGTATTTTCAAGAAATTCGGCTGGACCTGGGGCGGTGACTGGACAAGTGCCTATGATTATCAGCATTTTGAAAAATAATACCAAAAGCGTTTCGGGTTTCGAAACGCTTTTTTAATAAAATACACCTGCTGAGCTATACCTCAGCAGGTGTATAGAATATCTTTAGTTATCGGTATGGTATCTTACTTCAAATGATACCTCATTACCGTATGTGTACATAAGCCGATAGTCGTAATCTATGCCCTCTGCATCAAATCTCGATAAAATTTGGTAGAAGTTTGAAATATCGGTCGTAAACTGACCTTTAGAGCTTGATACTCCATACTCGCTTAATATGCTCACAACCGCACCCATATCCCTAGAGGATACGTGTATATAATCCACCTTCAGGCTTCTTTCAACACCGTAAGTGCCTACACTGTACTGTGCCATTGCAACCTGGTTTCCCTCTACTACGGGTACATAATCATTAAGGCTTGTTTTTTCGTTGTTGACATCTTCTCTCGTAGCGTCCTTCTCGGGCACGCGATAATCACCATGCTCGATTGTAAACGTATCGTCATCTGGTTTAACCGTCGGCACCACTGTCACCTCAACGGGTGCAGTCGTCGGAGTTAACACTACTGACTCTGCCTTG
>JAZOBR010000102.1:0-20355 GCA_045596105.1 Candidatus Ornithomonoglobus sp. | reverse complement strand
ATAAGATCACAACCAAAAACCATTCCCAATAAATCGGGAATCATATTTCCGCCGCTTCTCGGTCCTACATCGATAAGATATACCTTGTCATTCTTATCAATTATAAGCTCAACATTCATTGGTCCAAACTTTATTCCAAGCTTATCTACCATTCTTTGCAGGGTTTTTCTTGCGGCCTCCGATTCATAGGCAGATAATTGAGCAGGAAAGCTCTTTCCCACAGGGACAAGGGGGTTTACCCTACCGTCACGATGACAATTCATAAGTCCCCATTGAACTATTTTGCCATCAATTACAAATATATCTCCTCCTATTAAATAGGGGTGCTTTTTCTCAATAAATTCCTCTGCAATGATTCTGTTTCCTCTTGAAAAGCTAAAAGCAAATTCTACCGCCTTTTTCAATCCCTCTAAGTCATTGAGCTTGGTTGCACCCTTTGAGCTTGAGGAATCAACAGGCTTTATAATTATTGGAAAGGAATAGCCAAGCCTTGGTATTTTGTCCATAGCCTCCTCGACACTCACAAAACCCGCTGCCTTTGGAACATCAAAGCCGTTATCCCTTAAATATGCTCTGAACTTATCCTTATTACATAGTATTTCAACAGACTTATATGGGTTTGATTCAAAGCCTAATTTTTCGGATATATATGCCGCAGTAGGTGCCGCAACATCTGTTGCAAAGGATATTACTCCGTCGATTTTTTCCTTCTTGGCAATCTCAAGCATTTTCTCAATATCCGTTGTGCTTTCCTGATAGAACACATCCGCCACATACTGTCCAGGATTATCGGGCAGATAATCACACAAAACTGTTCTGTAGCCTAATTTCTTTGCAGTGGTAATAGCAATTACCTGCTGTGCCGAACCACCTAATAATAGAATTGTTTTCATATTATTCCTCTTTTAATTATTATCTTTTTGAGATATAACCCTTCATCGTCTTAATAATATAATCAAGGCACTCAACCTTAAATAGCTTCGAAAGACCAAAGTAAAGTACAACACCGACTATTACCTGAACCGCAATCTGCAGAATAGGTGCCATAGGTGTCAAGGTTATGGGGTAAATTGCACCCATCATAACTAATGATAAAATGAGTGAAGGAAGCAAATCCTTTATCTGCTCAAGGTATGTATATCCCATAAGCTTTTTATTGGGGTATGCATTTATAAATGTCGAAAATAGTGTAGTCACACACCGAACTGTCATCATAACCATCAATCCGAGAGGTAATGTAGCCACCAGGGTTATGATTCCTATTGCCTTTTTTATGATTTCAAGCCATAATAATGTGCCACTCTTACCTAATGCCTTTATGCCCTGTAGATTGGCTGTATTAACAGGCCAGAATGCATAAGTAAAACAACAGAACTGAATAAACGGTACTGCAGGAAGCCATTTATCGGTAAGCAAAACCCTTACAAGAGGCTCTGCGATTACAGTCAGTCCTGCCATTGCAGGGAATATCAAAAATGTGCTTGTAACAATGGAACGACGGGTCATTGCCTTCAGACGTTCCTTTTCATCCTGTGCCCCTGCAAGCACAGGGAACAATACCGTATTTATTGATGCATTGATATTGTTTATAATGAGCAGCGGGAACTGCTTGCCTCGGTTATAGAAGCCAAGGTCACCGGCTGAATAAAATTTACCAATTGTAAGGGAATAAATATTCTTATAAACAGTATCAATCAGGTTTGAGCAAAGAAGCTTCCATCCAAAAGAAAACAGTTTACCCATTTTTTTGAAGGAAAATTTCCATTCAGGTCTCCAACCCACAGTCATCCACAAAACAACTGTGTTTATCAATCTGCTTGACAATTGCTGACCAACCAATGCCCACACGCCACAACCGCTGTATGCCATTACAATACCAATTACTGCCGACAATATAGTTCCCACAAGTGACGAATAAAAGAATCTCTTAAACTGCATTGTTTTTTGAACATACGCAGTCTGAACGCTATTTATTGCATTGATTATTACAGTGAGTCCCAAAACCCGTATAACAGGCACCAGGACATCCTCATTGTAGAAGCCTGCAATTAAAGGTGCAGTAAAGAACAATATTACATACAGAATAATCGAAAATACAATACTGTAAAAGAATACCGTAGAATAATCTGTGCTGTCGGGATCTTTTCTCTGCACAAGAGCCTGTCCCATACCGCTTGTGGCAAACACATTTGCAATAGAGATGAACACTGTTATCAAGCCAATTACACCATAATCCTCAGGCGTAAGTATTCTTGCAAGTATGATTGACACAATAAACAATATTATTTCTGCACCGCATTTTTCGGCATATTGCCATATAAGACCCGATATGGTCTTATTCTTAATATTATCGGCCATTCTTATCAATGCCTCCCTATAAGCTTAAATATGGGTTTTACAATTTTATATACTGTCGGCTTAATATTATGTATCATAAGCTTCAGCTTATCCTTTAGCGTCTTTCCGCCGCCCTCGTGCTTCATTATAACCATTTCAAGAGAATGGATATTTTTTTCTAATTGTGAATGATATTTGCCCTTTGTTGCCTCATCCAATGCAAAATATGCCGCAATCAATCTGTTATGATGATTTATTACAAAGTCACTGCTTTTGTTTTTTGAAGACCATGAGCCTGCAACTCCTCTGCGGTACCTTGAATATATTTTATCAATAAAGTACAAATCTCCCTCCAAAGCACATGCCCACATAATTCTCACATCGCCCGAAGGACAAAGAGTAAAATATTCAGGTAGTTCTTGTGTTATTCTTTTAAGAAAATCTGTCTTAATTACATAACTGCTTGTCTGGAAGGGATACTTATTATACCCTATCAGCATTGTCATAAAATCCTCTGACTTAATTAGCCCTTCCTTTATCGAGCTGTCCTTTGCAGGATAGGAGAAATCTATATCATGTCCACTCTCATCCACGCATTGCACTCTTGCGGTACAAATTACTGCACTTGGATTGTTTTCCAGGGCATCCACCTGCTCCTGCAATTTATTTTCATCGGAGAAAAAATCATCACCCTCGCATATTGCGATATACTTTCCTTGTGCTTTTGGATACTGATATACCCATGGCACCTTGATACCCTGTTGAAGCTTATTCTCTGTCTGATAAATCGGCTTTATAATATCAGGATACTTTTCCTCATACTCACGGATTATTGCCGCAGAATTATCCGTAGATGCATCGTCATGCACCAATACCTCAAACTTGAAGTTCGTTTTTTGATTTACAAAGCTTTCCAAAGCTTGACGAACATATTTCTCGTGGTTATATACCATACAAGAAATGCTTACCATTATTTCATTCATTGATTTTTACTCCTGATTTTATATTTCTTCCCAGAAAAATGCGTAGTTAATATTTCCTCGAAGAATAATATATAGTACCAGCACTACCATTATAAGAATGTACTCAATCTGTCGCATTTTAGTGTCTTCCTCACAATGGATTGCCATCGGAATTGTAAATATATTTGCAATTGAGAAATACATACTCAAACGGAAAACCTCCGCTACCATTGAAGCAAAAAGTTGAGTTACAACACCTATCAATGTCATATTATAGAATAGGATTGCCGCCGGATACCTTTTTATTGCCTTCTTGTAATAAACGCCCGTAAAGGCAAGCATTGCACCTTGAACAAAGAAATTTGTCAGGGTATATGCCTTATTACTGTCTTCATAATTCATATAAGCATCAAAGGTCGAGTCGTTCAAAAGATTGAATAATGTACTCCTTATCTGCTCCTTAAAGAATATAAAACCAACAACTGCTATAAGAATAGCAAATATATGCCATTTAGAAAACTTCAAGCTATATAGCGGATATACAGCAAGAAAAACAAGAGACGATTTATGGAATAGGCTCGCTATCAATATAGTTATTACAAACCGTATCAGCTTTCTATCCGTACAATAGGAAAAAGCAAGGAGCGTAATGCCCATAGCAATGGTCTGTCTTAAGCCTGTCAGACTGAAGCTGTAAAATCCAAGCATAAGAAAGACTATGAAGCTCAGACACGGCTCAACAGAATAGCGTTTAATCACCTTGCATACGCAAATCATATAAAACGCCGAAATCACCGCTATCCATACCTGTGGATTGGGGAACCATTGACCGAATGCCCAAGCCGTAAAATAGTATCCCGGATCCTTGAAATCATTAGTAAACCAACTAAGTGCCGATTGCAACTCGACATCTATGTTGCGTTCATAATTTCTAAAATACAACGGCACATCTCGTCCAACATACTGATGTCTTAAAGCGGCAAATATAAATAATATTAGACCGCTTACTACTATCAAGATATTTTTACTTTTTTGCGATAAGCCTTTAGCCTTTGCAATTTCCCACATCAGAATTATAGCAAATACGCAAAATAAATACACAAATTCCATCCTCCCTAATGTTAGTCTTTATACACCTCATAATACATATCAAGATAATCTTGGGTGTTTCTCTCTCTCTCGTGCCACTTTTCTGCTTTTTCTATGGCATTTTTTGAGAGTGTTGCGGCAAGCTTATCACTGCCAAATATATCGCAAATTCTGCCTGCAAGATATTCGTACTCACCGTAATCATACAACAAACCGCTTACCTCATCATCAATAAGCCTTGTCATTCCTCCTCGGAATGCCGCAATCGATGGCGCACCGATATGCATTGCCTCTCTCAGAGATGCCGATGCATTCTCTATGGCCGAGGGAATAAGAGTTATATGATTACTTTGCATCTGGAATATAATCCCTAAAGCGCGCTGCTGAGAAATGAAGCTTACATTGTCCTCAAGTCCAAGCTTTTTTATTAAATGTGCTATATATTTTGTATAGCCGTTAGTAACTATAAGCTTCCCGTTCTCTGCCTTGTTTGCCAAAAATGTAACCTTTACATCAGGATACTTCTTTTTAACAAGAGCAATGGCACGCAATACAACGTGACCGCCCTTCATAGGTACCTGTGCGGAGGTTGAGGCATAGATTGTATGTGGCGTCACTTTATCAAGACTCCACTTTTCTGCCTCGTAGAATTCTTCACGAAGATTGTAGTTGCATCTGTAGTACTTTAAGTCAGAGTTTATTGACTGCATATAAAATTTATCCCAGTCAGTTCTGCCTGTAGCGTACGATACGCTCTTTATTATCTCTGTTTCGTATTTAACATTTCTGCGAGATAAAAGCTTACGCTCAACCATACCGTTAAGGTGCAGATTTTCACCCATTGTACGGAACCGAAGCATATCACGAAGCTTCATAGCACCCGTATGTGCCTTTGAGGTCTTTGCAATAATTCCCTGAATGGTAAGCACCTTCTTCTTGTCAGGGTACTTACGCATATAGGAAATGCCATGTGTATACTCCGTACCATGGAAATGCAGAATATCCGGGCAAAAATCCGTCTCTATTTTATCCCAATACTTTATCAGCTCAGGATTATAGAAAATCATTGTCTTCCCGTTGCCGGGTATAACAAAATAACGGATGTTGCCGATTTTAATGTCACGGTATTCATTACCCGCAACACAGGCAATCCCAAGCTCTATGTCTTCCTTTTGGCTTAACTGCTTTGATAAATCAAGCATCCATGTACCGCTGAAGCCTGCAGTCATTTCTAACTCCTCGGCAAGCTCAGGTAATACAGAATTTACAATCCACAAAATTTTCATTTACATTTATCTCCTAATTAAAGACTTTAGTCTTATTATCATCATACTTACAGGCTTATAGGTGCATAATATGGCACGCATTGCCAATAGCCTTGATTTTATACTTTTTAGATTCTTAACTGCGTAAAAATCATTTTTAATTGGGTATAAGTTTCTTTCCTTCAGCTCACGGAACTTGTCCTTTGCAAGCTTAACATCACCAATATAGGTCAAATCTGATATTATACCCTTTACACAGTCATTGAGCTTATGCTTAAAATAGCCATTTTCATCAGGGTACATATCCCCTACTCGTGTATATTCCTTTATACACTCCTCAAAGCAATACATATGGTGCTTATAATCAATGTTATGTATTGAAGAGGTTGGGCGCATTATGTAGCAATATAGCTTTTCATCCACAATTAACGCCTTCTGACAATAGGACTTATACAAAAACATAAACAATAAATCTTCAGAGTATTTCATATCAGTGCGATATATCAGTCCATTATCAATTAAAATATCACGCCTGAGGATATAGGACCACGCACCCCCACCATAGGAACGCTTACACGCATTATATATATCTACAACACCCTCTGCTGTTCTGTAGCTTAAATCCCCTAAAGGTAAAGAGAAATCTTCATTCTCATTATGAGTAATCTTAATGTCATGCATCAAAAGGTCGGTATTTTCCTTATCCATAAGGTCACAAAGCTTGCCAATACAATTTTCACGAATTAAATCGTCTCCGTCAACAAACCATATATACTTTCCCTGTGCCTCGTCAATACCACGATTTCTCGCACTGCTGACACCACCGTTTTCCTTTGAGATTACTCTGATATTTTTGTACTTTGCACTATACTCACTAAGTAAAGCAAGACTGCCATCCTTTGAGCCGTCGTCGACACAGATAACCTCATATTCATTATCATCCATATCCTGACTCATACAACAATCAAGAGTCCTCTTCACACAATTTTCAAGATTGTATACAGGTATAATTACAGATAGTCTCATACCGCTTTCCTCTCACCTTTATTTGTTTTCGTTATAAACCTTCATTATCTCGTCACAGAAGGTTTTGCTGACCAATTCCTCACTGTGATTATTAACACCGCAATCATATGCCTTCCTTGCATAGTCACCGATAATCTCAGGTGACTTTGCAATTTTATCGAGCATATTATAAATCTCATCAAATGAGGATGCACATAATGCGCAATCATTTTTTCTTAAATACTCAATAGGCGCTATATCCTCCGCACCTACCGCCAAAATACACTTGCCGTTTGACATATAGTCGGTAAGCTTTGTGGAGAATGAAAGCCATGCAATGTCCTTGTACTTTTTCTCCATACACTCGGCAAACACAACAATGTCCGCCTCCTTCTGCACCAACATTACCTCATCCATTGAGATACCGCCCATAACCCTTGATGCACCGGGGATATTAAGTGCCTTGCTTGTCTTGTCAGTAAGCTCGTCCTTTGTATAAATCAAAAGCTCCATTTTCGGCTCACCGTCATTTATCTTTTCTATTGCCCTTGCAATCAGGTTCAGGCTCTTCCATCTGCCGATATTGGTCTTGCCTGTATAAACAAGCCTTATGGGAGTGTTCGGCTCCTTTTCCTCAAAGGGGAAATTTTCAAAATTTATACCCTTTGCCAGAATTGCACAATCTGTTGAAAACTCTTTATCAAATACCTCTTTCAGCTTTGGTGCTATAACAAACAGCTTTTTATTATGCTTCATTATCATTCTCACCGTACGTCTCTGAAAGAAACGATTGATATAGAACATAGGATTGCCCTTAATCTGCTTGTAGAAATACACGTCATCAGCAATATATGTAACCACAGGCTTATTAAGACGCTTTATAATATAGCTCTGCAAATTTCCCATATATGCGTATGCATATACAGGGATAAAAATTATATCTGCATCACAATTATCTATAAAGTCATCAAGCTCCTTGGTTTTCCACTTACCCAGTCTCCACGCCATCTCGCGGGCAAACTCAAACACCTCGGAACGATGCTTGCGGAAGAAGGAGTATTTCCTGCTCTCCTCCTGTGAGTTTGTATCGATTGTCTTTTCCTCAGGTGCGGTGTTAAATACAACTCTGCCTGTTTTAATTCCTCGCTTTATAACACTCTTTATAACCGCATTCTCCGAAATCTGAAAAAATTCTTTACACACAGCAGTAGATGGGCTGTCGGAGCGTGTGTACACCTGTGCTACTCGGTCAGGCTCCCAATGCTTAAAAAAGTTAATAAGCGTATTTATGCCTGTATTATCCTTCCACGCATTTATTGTGACAACAAGTATTTTCGGTAGCTTTTCACTCATAATAAATACCTCAATGCTTTATTTTATCCATTACTCTCAGAGCTAAAACTGTCAGGTCAAAGCCAAGCAGCTTATATACCTTACCAATGCTCCTTGCTCTCGGGTTTGTGCTGTTTTTTACGATATATGTAAGCTTCTTTAGCTGCTTCTTGTAATCCTTTCTCCACTTATCGGCTCGTGAATAGCTAATCATAAGGTTGCTTACAAGCTTACCCAGGGAGTTATATAAAGCCTTGCGGATCTCCTCATCAGGACACTCCTTTAAGTGGTCCTCCCAATATTCTATTGTTGAAAGGTTATCTGCAAGATTCTTTTGTCCACCTGTCTGGGCAATCGAGCCTTCACGCTGACGATATACGATTGCAACCTCATCTAAAATCGCAATCCTCTTTACATAGAACAATACTCGGTAGTACCACTCAATGTCCTCACCAAGCAAGCCCTTCTTGAATTCAATGTTATTATCTGTTATAAGGCTTCTCTTGATTGACTTTGACCAGGCTGAGCAGTAGAAGGAATCCGAATTTGCAAGCTTATTTATAATCTCTGCAACATTCTCACCCTCAGGTACATCCGCCATTGAATAGTGACAATCCTCAAAGCGTTTTGTGTCCTCGTAGTATTTTTTAAACTTGTAGATTATAATATCGGGGTCTGCGTTTGTTTTTTTTGCAAGTTTTTCCAGAAAATCCGCCTCAGCAAAAAAGTCATCACTGTCTATATATACAATGTAGTCACCTGTTGCAATTTTTGTACCTGTGTTTCTTGCATCCGACAAGCCTCCGTTAGGCTTATGCAGTGCAGTTACAAAATCATACTTCTCTGCATACTCATTACAAATCTGCGGACAACTGTCGGGTGAGCCATCGTCAACCAATATAAGCTCATAATCTGTATATGTCTGCTTCAAGACACTGTCGACGCACTCTCTTAAATATGACTCAACCTTATATATGGGGATAATTACACTAAATTTCATTTTGATTCTCCTTTAGATTATATACCTTAAAAATTTAAATTTCTTTGAAAGTAATATTATCAAAACATCAAATGCTATAACTGTCACATTCATCATTACAAGACCAAGCCAATCATTGACATTGTATGGTACCATAAATGCAGGCCATAAAATTGGTATTGCCGACAAAAACAGTCTTTGAGATGTGAACATCAGAAGACTAAGCTTTCGCATCCACCAATATGCCTTGCGTTCCTTCAGGTTTACCATAATAGCCGCCGATACAATGAAATAAACCGCAGGGGCAAGAAAGAATAATGTGTCGGCACCTGCCGCCGATGGCGAAATGATTTTCTTACATACCAACGCCTCTGCCAACGTCAGTGCTGAGCACACAACTGCCCACAGTATTTTTTTAGATAGCTTTAAATTATTCCTCTTATATGCGATAAAATATCCTATTGCAACCAGAGGTGCGCCATGGAACATTCCGTTTCGTGTAGTAAAGAACGCCTTATTATAAAGTGTCATACCCATTTTAAGAATCGGCAGCTTTTCTAATACCTCAACATACGAATAGCCAAGACAGCCTATTATGTAAATAATCGCAAAGATAGTGCCAATCTGCCATAGTTTCAGATTCCTTACTGCATACACAACCGCAATACCAACTGCAAGCGCAGGCAAAAACCATATTGTGCCATAGGATGCAAAGGTCAGGGTTGAATGAATGTTATTCCATACCGTATCCGCATCCGTTCCATACATCGCATACTTCCCAAGCCTGAAGCACCAATAAATCACCGTCCATATCAGGTACATAATCCATAAACGCTTCTGGTATGATATAAAGTACGCTCTTTCACTCTTTTTATCTTCAAAGTTCTTTAGCTTCTCAAAAAACAGAAAGCCACTGCAGACAAAGAAGAAGGGTACGCAGAATATGTAAACGCTGAAAGCTAAATCAACTATCCCCGTAAAATGACATTGCTCATTTACAAAATGAACAGAGATTACCATAACTGCGCACATAAACTTGATTATATCAAGCATATAATAATTTTTTCTTTCAACTATCTGATTCATAGGCTAACTCCATTAATCACATTTGTCGGTGTCTCTTTTTGCGAAATTAACTCTACGTTGCGTGAAATATGCTCCCTCAGTCTTATTGTTACCTCTTTTGAAATTGCCGCAACCCCCGGCAGAACAATTGTATTTGAAAGCCGTCTGAATGGGTTTTGTATCGGGTTTGGCAGTTTCTCGAACATATCGAGAACTGCACCGCCAAATTCATTCTTCTTTAATGCCTTATATAACGCTCTCTCGTCTATAACCGCGCGTCTGCCTACATTTACAAACACTGCGGTATTCTTCATATGAGCTATCAATTCACCGTCAATGAATTTCTTTGTCTCATTGGTGTCGGGCATTGTGGATATGATATAATCATATTCACCCATTGATGAAATTAACTCCTCACGAGTCTTTATTATTTTTGTATATTCAGGTTTACTTGGTGAATATGGGTCATAGCCTGAAACTATCATATCAAAGGCATTGAGCCTTTTTGCAACGGCTGTACCGATATTGCCCGTACCCATAATAAGAGCACGCTTATCCATTAACTCACCAATGTATTTATAACCGCGGGTAATTCTCAGAAAATGATTATTGGGGTTTTTTCTGTACTTCTTGGCCATCTGCAAAATGCCGTAAACTATCATTTCCGCAATGGGTGTGCTATACACCGAGCCTGCGTTTGCTACCGCAACTTCCCTTCCTCTGTATACATCCAGGGGTACATTGTCAAAGCCGGCACTTGTAAGCTGAATCAGCTTGAGGTTAGGGAAATCCATTGTGCTTACCTTAATTGCCGTAGCACGGGAGCAGGCAATAACCTCCACATCTGCATTACCTTCATACTCCGAAACAGATTTATAGGTTATGTACTTAACCTCTATTGATTTATCACTAAAAGCATCAAGCTTCTTTTCACTCAAAACAATCATAATTACCTCGAATTTATTGTATCGACAATTAACTTAACCTTTTCCTTCACAAGCTCTGTATTTTTCCTGTAGTCCTCGTCTGTCCAGCTCTTTAGCTCCTCTTCCCTGTCTCGAATTTTCCTAAGCTCCTTTACAAGGTCTACTCTGTCCTTGTTATCACCCACCTCGTTACGGAAGGTTCTCGATAGGATAACTGAGTTTGAGCCAAGACGGTAATGCTCCGCTAATATTGCATCGGCAGGCAGTGTACCCTCACCAATCTTTGCCATACCGCCAAAGCCGAACTTTATACCTGCCTTTTTAATCTTTTCAGTTGCATACTCCACAAGTCCGCCCGACAAAAGCTCAAACATAAAGGTCAGTCCCATACTGATATGCAAATCATTAAGACCGATAAAGATTTCATCAACACCGGGGACTGCAATAATATCATCCAACCTTGCAAGTGACTGTGCCGTTTCAATCATAGGCATAACCTTTGCCCTGCCCCCCACATACTCAACAAGCATTTTAACATCCTCGGCATCAATTACCATGGGTAGCATAATTATGTCTGCACCATATTCGATAGCCTTGTCAATCTCGCGCTTTGAGTTGGGGTAAAGTGCATTTACTCTTACCAACAGCTCCGACTTTGTACAAGCCTTTCTGATTGCAGGGATTTCCTCAATGTCATTGTTGAGTATAAGTGTGTTTCTTCCACGCTGCCTTTCTGCCTTGTTTATGTATTCAAGGTCAAAGAATATTCTATCAACACCCGCTTTCTGAGCTTCTCTGATATTCTCAATGTCCGATGTTACAAGCATTAGCTTCATACTCATATACTCATCCTCCTAATATTTCTCGTATATCCTTTTCAATGTTATATAGCATTATATTTCTTTCATAAAGCTCGCAGGTCCTCTTGTATGCCATATCCCCCAGGCTCTTTGTAAGCTCAGGCTCACAAATCAGTCTTATCATTGCATCCTCAAGGCTTTCACTGTCCCTTGCAGGGACAAGTATGCAGGACTTTCCATTCTCCATTACCTCTGATGCACCGTTTATATCGGTGGTAATAATGGCATTTGCCATTGCACCTGCCTCCTGCAACACCATACCGAAGCCTTCGCGAAAGGTAGGGTGAACATAGGCATCAAAGGCTGAGTAGAATTTAATAAGCTCCTTCCTCGGGAAAAATCCTGTCATAATCACATTTTCATTATCCCTTGCCCAGGCTATTAACTCCTCGTCTATACCTGTGATTTCGTTGTTGCCCACCAGAAACAGCTTTGCATCGTAGCCCTTGTCCGAGATACTCCTGAAGGCTCTTAACAGCTCCTCCGAGCCTTTGTCACGATTCATTCTGCCGATAAAGCCGAAAATAAATGACGACTCTGAGATGCCATACTGGGCTAAAACCGTTTCCTTAAGCTCCGTCTTTTTGGATACGTCAAACTCCTCAAGGCTTACGCCGATTGTACCGCCATTTCCGATTACCTTTGCCTTGCTTGGCTTATACAGTCGCTCACCAATAGCAAACTCCATGTTTTTCGGGCTTACCGCTCTTATATGAGTTGCAAGAGTACAGCTGACCTTTTCAAATATCTTCAGTAGTCTTCTGCCCATGCCGTGGGACCCAACATAGCGGATTCCCCATTGGGCATATACCCTGACGGGACTTTTTGCTATAAAGCCTGCAATGGATGCATACAAGGATGCATTTGGTGTTGAAAACTGAATGTAGTCAAACTTCTCACGACGAAATACCTTGATAAAATCAAATACCGCCTTGATTCCCGAAAGGCTTACTCCCCTTTCCATTGTAATGGGGATAAGTCTTACGCCCTCGGGTACCTTAGTATATGTATCACTATCGGGTGAGCAAATGAAAGATACCTCAAACTCTCCCGTTTCGTGAAGTCTTTTTGCAGTCTCAGCCACGAATGCCTCTAGGGTCTGATATGTTGTTGTTACAAAACAAATCTTTTTCATAATCTGATACCTTATAAGGGTTTTGCGGGATCTCCGACATAAACACCTGATTTAACAATAACGCGACTAACCGCCGCACCAATACCGATTATACAATCACCTGCTATGGTCAGGTTGTTTCTCACCACTGCACCTGCGCCAATCTGTGTACACTCACCAACAGAAACTGTTCCGCACAAGGCAGCCCTCGGTGAAATATGGACATAATCTGCAAGTGCATTATCGTGCTCAACAACTGCACCTGTGTTAATTATGCAGTGGTTTCCAATCTTTGCAGTAGCATTTATAACCGACAACGCCATTACCGCACTGCCCTTACCGATTTCTGCATCAGGTGCAATTACCGCTGTAGGGTGGATTGCCGTATAATAATCTATCTGCGGATATTCTTCTACAATTCTTTTACGGATTTTATTATTGCCGATAGCGATAATGAATTTCTTATCGGGATTTTTGAGGCAATCGGAAACAGGTCCCATTACACCCTCTTTTGACAAATCGTCATCAAGAAAACCTGCCACTTTATCACCGTTTTTTTCAATTATGTCAGCAATCACCTTGCCGTGACCGCCTGCACCAATGATAATTACTTCAGACATTTATATCTTCCCTCGTTCCCATAAACTCACCTATGGTAGCCTTACCCTGTTGCGAAATTCCCTCTTCCTTCACAAAAGCCTTCCATACTGTCATAAATATAATCTTCATATCACCTATGAATGTGATATTGTCTATGTACATAATATCCCAATCAAACTTTTCCTCCCACGTAATGGCGTTTCTGCCATTGATCTGGGCAAGTCCCGATAATCCGGGACGCACCTCGTGACGGCGTTTTTGATGGTCATTGTATCTTTCAAGATACTGCACCAGCAAGGGTCTAGGCCCTACCACGCTCATATCACCCTTGAGGATGTTAAACGCCTCGGGCAATTCGTCAAGGCTTGTTTTTCTGAGCAATTTACCGAATTTTGTCAATCGTATCTCATCAGGCAACAGGTTGCCCTCTGCGTCTCTCTCGTCTGTCATGGTACGGAACTTGTAAAGATTAAATATCCTCTCATCCTTACCGGGGCGTGGTTGCCTGAATATTACAGGACTTCCAAGCTTCACCCTTACCAGTACCGCCACGATTATGTACAACCAGGAAAATACGATTATTGCCGCCAATGCACATAATATGTCAATAAATCTTTTGAAAAAGCGTCTGTACATCAGAACATCTCCTTGATAATTTCTATAATCTCATCATGCTCCTCAGGCTTCATCATGGGGTAGAAGTCAGAGGGCAAGCATATTCCGCGCTTGAATATGTCCTCACTTACGCTTGTGCCGTCCTCATAGTGTGATATATAATCACAAGCCTCATAGAATGGTTGCATATGCATAGGCTTCCAGATTGGTCTTGTTTCCACATTTTCCTCTGCCAATCTGTCCATTATGTCAAAGGGATTAACATTGCAACCCACATCAATGGTTGCGGCACTCAGCCAATGGTTGGGCTTTGTGTCGGGGAGATACGGCTGCATTGTGATTGGCAAATCACTAAAGGCTTCTTTGTACTTTCTGTAAATGTTTGTCTTTTGCATAACATGGTCCTCAATTACCGTGAGCTGACCGCGTCCAATTCCTGCAACAATATTACTCATACGATAGTTAAAACCAAGCTCCTTATGCTCATACCATCTCTCAGACTCACGAGCCTGTGTAATCCACTTCAGCACCGTCTTAAGCTTTTCTGTGTCATTACCCAAAAGCATTCCGCCACCCGAAGAGGTTATAATCTTGTTACCGTTAAAGGATACTACACCGTAGTCACCAAAAGCACCAAGCTTCTTTCCCTTATACTCTCCTCCCAGCCCCTCTGCGGCATCCTCAACGATAGGTGTGTTATGCTCACGGCATATCTCAATTATCTCATCCATCTTTGCGGGAGTTCCATACAAATGCACTACTACAACCGCCTTGGGGTTGGGGTATTTCTCATATGCTCTCTTCAATGCCTCAGGGCTTAGATTCCATGTTTCAGGCTCACTGTCGATAAATACGGGAGTTGCTCCCTGATATACTATGGGGTTTGCACTTGCCGAGAAGGTCATTGACTGACAAAATACCACGTCTCCCTCACCGACACCCAATGCACGAAACGCCATATGCAATGCACCCGTTCCCGCATACATAGCAACGGCACCATCTACGCCTACGTAATCTGCAATTTCCTTCTCGAATTCATTTACGTTTTTGCCCAGTGGTGCCACCCAGTTTGTGTCAAATGCCTCTTTTATATATTTTTGTTCTTCACCACACATACAAGGTGATGAAAGATATATTCTTCTTTTCATCTCACCGGTCTCCTCCCCTTTTTTGTCTGAAAATACGCACAAAAATACTACTTTATTTATTTTACCACATTATATACAGAAAATCAAGGAAAAACAGAATGTTTTTTTATGATTTCTACAAATATAATGGGAAATAAAAATCTATTATTTTTTTCTTGCTATTTGCATATAATTATGCTATAATATTATTACGTTTCATATGGGGCTGCAATGGCTTCGACGGGGACGAGGAAGCTTGGGAAGCGAGCCGAGGATGAGTGAGCCTCGTTAATAACACTTAAACTTTAAATATAAACGCTAACAATAGAGTAGCTCTAGCTGCCTAAGTGCAGCTTGTCTTCCCTGTGAGTACCACGGCACAGGCTAAGGCATCATATTAGTGGTGAACGTGAGTTGAGGGTTGTCCTGACCTCTTCCACGCATTAAGGACTACCGAAGCTATAGCCCGGGTTATGGGGATTTAGCCCAGGGAATTTTAATCATAACCTGCGCTCGGAGAAACCTATGTGGATTTGTTTTCGGACACGAGTTCGATTCTCGTCAGCTCCACCAATGAAAAACACGTCCGTGAGGATGTGTTTTTTTTGTTGCGATATATATTGCTTTATGATATAATTAGTTTGAAACAAATGAATAGAATGGAGGAATATAATTTGGATTGGTTAGATTATAGAGAAAAATTAGGTATAGGTTTTAATAATGAAAATAATACAAATATGTTTACAAAAAATATTATTACATTATTAAAAAAAGTTAATGAAGATCGTTTTGAAATTTTAGATGAAGAAGAATATTTTCGTTTTTGCACAATGACAGCAACTGCGTGTCAAGATTATGACAATAATGAACACATAATAAATGAATTTTGTAATCGTTCAAAAAATTTCTTAGAATTTATAGCATATTATGTAGCTCTCATAAATTCTATGAATGAAAATATAGTGTGTCTGTACGCAAAAGAGGATTATATATCTTATGCAGAAAAATTTCTTAAAGAAGCACATATTCCGTTTGAGATACTTTATGATGAAAATAATGATTATTTCATTTTTCCGAAAGGTGCAAAAGAATTGGATAATGCACTTGTTTCTGAACCGTTAGATTGGCTTGAAAGCTACCCCAAGGCTCATAAAACGTTCTGTAATGCTTTAAAGCAATATTCGGAAGGTATATACATACGTGATGTGGCTGATAATCTCCGCAAGGCTTTAGAGGAATTTCTTCAGGAATTTTTAGTCAACGAGAAAAATTTAGAAAGCAACAAAGATGAAATTTGTAGGTATCTGGGAAAACAAGGTATCGATTCAGGGATTTCAGGATTATATCAGCCATTAATTAATTCATATAAAAATATTAATGACAGAATTGCGAAGCATCATGACAAAATTGATGAAAAACTCTTAGAATTTCTTCTATATCAGACAGGTGTATTAATCAGAATGACAATCACAGTAAAAAATGCAGAAAAATGATATATTTATAAATTTCAAACATATATCATATTAAGGAACACACATTTAGGGTTATCATCAGGAACATAAGGAACGTCAACAGGAAAAAGGATAGTTTATATTAGTATAATTCGGCTTGTCATAGCCGTATGTCTGCCAACAAGAGGGTACAGGGATTTTACCCCACTCGCCTATTTTCTCCTCCTTGTAATCCGCATTATACCCCCTATTTAACATAAAGTCAATCACCAAAAGCATTAATTTTTGCATTTCCTATTGACTAAAAAAATCATTTGTGATATTATCTATATTTGGATTTGATTTACAATACAAAGGAGATACACAAATGAATAAGAAAAATTTTTCCAATAAGTGGACAAGAGCGGCTATTCCTGCACTTTTGCTTCACTGCAGTATCGGTACTGTTTATTGCTGGTCCTTGTTCAGCGATCAGATAGGTCAGTACATCGGCTTTTCAAAAAGTGCAACCGAGTGGGCATTCAGCTTCGCAATTTTCTTCCTGGGAATGTCTGCTGCATTCTTAGGTAACATTGTTGAGAAGGATATTCACAAGTCATCGCTGATTGCAACAATCTGTTTTGCAGGTGGTATGGCAGGCACAGGCTTCTTTATCTGGTACGGCGGTTTGCACCAGGGCAGCCTGTTGGCATTGCTTGGTATATATGTATGCTACGGCTTGATTATGGGTATTGGTCTTGGTACAGGTTATCTATCCCCCGTAAAGACGCTGATGCTATGGTTTAGTGACAAAAAGGGTCTTGCAACCGGTCTTGCAGTGGCAGGCTTCGGTGCGGCAAAGGCAATCGCAAGTCCCATTATGGAATGGATGCTTAATAACCTTGGCGACGGCGGAATATTCAAGATGTTCTATATTCTCGCAGCGGTTTATTTCGTAATGATGTTTGTAGGCCACCTCCTATTGAAAAAGCCTTCAGATTGGCACGAGCCGACAAATGCAGACGAAAAGAAGAGCATAATGAGTGTTCTTAAAACTCGTCCTATGTTAAACTACATCGGTATCTGGTTGATGTTCTACCTTAACATTACCTGCGGTCTTGCACTAATCAGCCAGGAGAAGATGATTATAAAGTGTATCGGTCTTGCAGGCTCAGTTGGTCTAATTTCAACAATTTCTGCAGTATTCAATGCCGGCGGCAGACTCGGATGGTCAGCGCTTGGTGATAAGATGAAGGACAGAAACACAATTTATAAGCTTATTTTCATTATCTCAATTGCTATCACAGGTGTTGTTATTGCAACTCAGGGTATTGCAAACGGATACGGAAGTCCCGTTCTTATCTTCCTGGTGCTTGCACTTATTATGCTTGTTAACGCAGGCTACGGTGGTGGTTTTTCAAATGTTCCCACATTGCTTTCAGACCACTACGGTATGAGCAACATAAGTGCAATCCACGGTATTACACTATCTGCGTGGGCTTTCGCAGGTCTTACAGGAAACAACCTTGCAACATGGATTGTTAACACTTTCGGCAAGGAAGATATTATTGACGGAATCACCGTTAATCCCACAGGCTATCAGGCAGTATTATATGTTACGGTGGCATTGTATATCGTATCACTACTGTTAAGCCTATTCCTCGTAAAGCCTATGAAAAACAAACAGGATTAAAAAAATGACCACTCATTGAGTGGTCATTTTTTATTTCATATTTAGGATTGCTCCTCTGATACCTGAGGAGCCTACCGCTACGGGATAATTTATAAATACAATATCATCCACTCCCTGTGCGTTACAAAAGGCTTCCAGGTTAAAATGCGCATAATTTCCCCCAAAGCCGTTGAACTTTCTCGGGTCAACCACGCATACCTTTTTATAGTTATGCATTGCCCATGTCGCAAAGGCATTACCGAAGGATTCCTTTACTATAAGTATTGTTTCATCGCTGTCAGCATCGGTGTGGAATATGGTCACAGGACCATCACCCCCGATAAAGCATGAGTATGAATTCATACTTGTGTTTACCGCCTGAACTGTGTATGATTTCCTTGTTGCAAGTCCATCAGAGAACACCGTTCCTACCGTTGCAAATTTTGGCAAAAATCGTTCCAGAAGCTCGGGGTTTGCTCGCATAATGTTACCTGCCTGTGTGCCCTTTGCAAAGCCTGCAAAGGAGCCGACCATATTATATGACGGAACATTTTTGAAGGTGGATAAATCGTCTATTGTTCCGCCCTTCGCTTCAATGAATTCTCTGTAGGCATAGTATGCACCACGCTGAGTCCAATGGTGGTCAGTGGCAAAATAAATCTTCTCACCTGCGTGCGATTTCAGGGCATCGTAAACATTTATAGGGGTTACCTTATCTGACAGGTTCTGATACACCATCTGTATACCCTTAAGCTGATTGGGCGCTATGCTACTTGGTGCATAGAACTCCGCTGAGGTAGGCACTACAATGTTATATACATTGCAATCAGGCACTGTATCTGCAAGGGCATTTATAACTCCTGCATAGTTTCTTGAGTTCTGGTCCGATGCCGAGACAAGCTCCATTCCAAAGGTACCCACAACCGTTACTCCACCGCCGCGAACAACATTTCCCGATAATCTGTATGCATCTGTTCTTGTGGAATCCATAATCGAATATCTGCCCCCGAAACGCTTAATGTCACCATAACCTGTTACCTTGTAGCCTATAGCATCATAGAACATTTCGTCCGTTATGTACGCCTCATTACCTATAATCTGTGGTTTATAGGAATAGGTTTTTACCGATGACGGTGCCTCGATCATACCCTTATTAAGGTAAATATATACTGTTTTTCCGTTTTTTGAAGCTACGGTTGCACCACGCTCACCGTCCCAGCCAAGAGTATAATCAACACTTTTCAAGGCACTGTCCATAGGTAGGATTATGCCGTTATCGGAGTTATAGGGCTCATTTGAAAGCATAACCTCGCGGTCATTTATAAATGCCTTCTTTGACTTACCTATAACCGTAACCATGCCATACTCCGATAAGTCCTCACCTTTTGTAATAGTCAGGTCGGTTATGTCCTTTATATGCTCTGAGCTTATATAAAGGCAGTTATCCTTCATAATTGCAGGAGAATTCATCCATCTTTCTTCCCCATTTACTTCTACCTCATTCTTGTCGGGATATATCAGCATTTTATTCTCACCATACAGACAGATTTCTGCATTTCTTTCACTATCCCAACCAAGTCCGATTCCAAGCAATGGTGCGATTTCGTCAATAGATACATAGACATACTCTCCGCCACGGCACAAATAAGAAAACGGCGCAAAATTAAGGGCAATCTCCTGCCCATCATCCGCAACCGCTTTATTATTAAATACCTTAATTTCTCTCTCTGCCGATACTGTTACTAATGTTCCCATTAAAATTGCAACTGTGCATAAAATTGAAAGTATTTTCTTCATAGCTTTATCCTTTTTGAATTAATATACAAACTCGAACTCTATATCTCCGATTTGTACCATATCTCCCTCGTTAATCCCCATTTCTACAAGCTCCTCGATTACGCCGCGATTAATAAGCTGACGCTGGAAGTAGCCTAAAGACTCGTTATCGTCAAAGGTTACGCTGTTACCTATGGCCTC
>JAZOBR010000101.1:0-6017 GCA_045596105.1 Candidatus Ornithomonoglobus sp. | reverse complement strand
CATTCGTGTAATACAAAAGCCTGCGTTTGTTGACACAAAAGGACATTGGGCGGATGAGACCATAAAAATTCTTGCAAAGCGTGAGATTATAAACGGGTTTGAAGAGAATGGTGTAATTGTATTTAAGCCTGATAGTAATATTACAAGAGCACAGTTTGCAACCATCGTAGCAAAAAGTCTTGGTATTGCAGGGGATAGTAAGGCTACTGCGTTTACTGATAATGACAGCATACAACCCTGGGCATTGCCGTATATAAACGCTATGGTGAAATCGGGGTATATAACGGGCAAGAGTGATGACGGAGTCAATTTATATTTTGCTCCTGGGGATAGCATCACCCGATGTGAGGCGTTTGCAGTCATAAGCCGAATTATAGGTGAAAATGGTGCAGAAACGATTGAATTTGCGGATGATGACACAATTCCTGTGTGGGCAAGAGAAGGCGTTATGACACTGGTTTCAAAGGGAATAATAAACGGATATGAGGATAACACCATAAGACCAAATAACACTATAACGCGAGCTGAAGCGGCGGCTTTGGTAATGCGTTCGGGAATAATAATTTAAGATTAAGGAGTGCCTTTCTGATATGCACCCCAAAAGTTAGACACTTTTTGGGTGCATATCACAATGAAGTGAACTCCTTTTTATTTGTTGACAAAGAATGTCATGTGTGATAAAATTATAACGATAATTGATTGGGGGGATTATTTATATGCCCAAGTATTATATGCCAACAGTTCTTCTGTCTGGTAACAACTGTGTTAAAAGACATCCGAGACATTTGGTGCGAGGTGGCAGATGCCTGATTATGACAGGTAAAAACTCCGCAGTAGTGTCGGGAGCTTTGAAGGATGTTACCGATGTTCTGAAGAAAAAGGCGTAATGTACGAGCTGTATGATAGGGTAACCGACAAGACTGATATTCGCGAAATATATTCAATTGCTCAGCGTGGCAAAGCAACAGGTGTTGATTACATAATCGGTATCGGCGGCGGTACGACACTTGATGTTGCGAAGGCAACAGCGGTGTATATTCCTAACGATATGAAGCCTATGGATATTTTTAAAGAGGAGTATTCCAATCATCCGTTGCCCATTGTCTGTATTCCCACAACGGCAGGTACAGGCTCTGATACGACGCAGTATGTTATGCTTACCCTTGATGAGCCGTCAAACAAAAGGAGCTTTCAGTCTGAAACGGTATTCCCGTATGCCACTTATCTTGATTCGCGTTATACCACAACATTACCCATTGATGTAACGCGGAACACGGCAATCGATGCTTTGTGTCATGCTGTTGAGTCGTATCTTAACAACGAAGCATCCAGCTTTTCGGATATGGTTGCATTAGAGGCAATCCGACTTATCGGTCAATGCTCCGATGCATTGATGTCGGGTGAGATTACCGGGGAGGTAAGAAAAAAGCTTTTGGTTGCAGCATCGTCAGGCGGTATGGCGGTTGCTCATACGGGACTTAACCTTGTTCACGCTATGGGTCATCAGCTTACTTGTACAAAGGACATTCCTCACGGAAGAGCAAACGGAGCATTGCTTGTAGAGTTTATATCTTTTGTTGCAAAGGCAGACATAATGCGAGCAGTAAACGTAATTGATGCATTTGGTCAGGACCTTACAGGCTTCAAACGGTTTATTGGAAAGGTTACTCCTGTAAATTGCGAAATAACAGAGGCAGACATTGATATGTGGCTATCAAACTCAATATCCCAATCAGTTTTGGAAAATTGTCCTATTGAGGTCACTGCGGAGGATGAACGCAGAATTTATTATAATGCGTTAATCAATAAGGACAGAGATTATACCAAATGGTAAAGAAGAGGACTTGATTATGGAAAAAAGAGAACGTTTAGGCAGCCGTCTCGGATTTATTCTGTTGAGTGCAGGCTGTGCAATCGGAATTGGTAATGTGTGGAAGTTCCCGTATATTACAGGACAGAACGGTGGTGGTATTTTCGTTTTGATTTACCTTGCGTGCCTTGTGCTGCTGGGTATTCCTGTTATGACAATAGAGTTTGCTGTAGGTCGTGCGGCACAGAAGAGCCCGGCGGTTATGTGCAAGGAGCTTGAGCCACAGGGTACAAAGTGGCATTGGCATGGTATTGCGGCTGTAGCAGGCAGCTTCCTTCTTATGATGTTCTATACATCAGTTGCGGGTTGGATGGTAAGATATTGTATAGACAGTGCAAGAGGTGTGTTTGCACCGCTTGATGAGTCAGGCGTTGCAATAGCCTTCGGCTCAATGATGTCAGACCCCAAGACAATGCTTATATATACCTTTGGAGTTATCATCCTTGGTTTCTTTGTATGCTCATTCAGTCTGCAGAAGGGCTTGGAGAGAGTAACAAAGATTATGATGATAGCGTTATTGGCTATTATGGTGGGCCTTGCGATTAACAGCTTCACAATGGAAGGTGGCAGAGCAGGACTTGAATTCTATCTGTTACCGAGTATTGAGCGTTTCAAAGAGGTGGGCGTAGGTAGAGTTGTGGTTAGTGCAATGAACCAGGCATTCTTTACTCTAAGCCTTGGTATTGGTTCAATGGCTATATTTGGTAGTTATCTTGGTAAGGACAGAGCTCTTATGGGTGAGTCAATCAATGTTGCGGTGCTTGATACATTTGTTGCAATTATGTCAGGCTTGATTATTTTCCCTGCATGCTTTGCTCACAATGTACAGCCCGATGCAGGCCCTAACCTTATATTCATCACATTGCCCAACTTGTTTAATGACCTGCCCTTTGGTCAGTGGATAGGCTTCTTCTTCTTCCTGTTTTTGTCATTTGCTGCATTGTCCACAGTATTTGCCGTATTTGAGCTAATCATAGCATCAACAATGGATATATTAAAGGTAAGCAGAAGGAAGGCTTGTCTAATTGATTGTATCCTGATGCTTGTATTGTCAATTCCTTGTGTACTTGGCTTCAATGTATGGTCAAACGTAAACCTTATGGGTGTTGAAGGGAAGGGAATTATGGACTTTGAGGACTTTATCGTAAGTAACGTATTGCTTCCTCTTGGCTCATTGACCTTTGTATTGTTCTGTACATCAAAGCGTGGCTGGGGATGGAAGAGCTTTATGGAAGAGGCAAACACAGGAAAGGGCGCCAAGGTAAGACAGTGGATGTATTATTACATCAAGTATGTAATTCCTGTAATTATTCTTGCTATTTTCTTTGTAGGAATATATGACATATTCTTTGCAGGTTAATTAAAAGGGGAGCCGACAAGATGAACAGGTCCGTTTTCAACGTACCTGTTCACAAGATCGGCTTCTTATTTTTTTTGTAAAAAAGGCTTGACAAAGTGTTGTGGGATATGCTATAATATCAAATGTTGTTACAACAGAATACAGATATGGAGAGATGTCTGAGTGGTTGAAAGAGCCGGTCTTGAAAATCGGTAACGGTTCCGCCGTTCGTGGGTTCAAATCCCACTCTCTCCTCCAAATTCGGAGAAGTACTCAAGAGGCCGAAGAGGCGCCCCTGCTAAGGGTGTAGGTCGGGTAACCGGCGCGAGAGTTCAAATCTCTCCTTCTCCGCCATAAAGAAAAACCGCGTAAACACTGCGATTCAAGTGTCTATGCGGTTTCTTTTTATTTGCTGCATTACGTAAATAACTATAAATTACGATATTTTCATATTGTTTGGTAGTCAAAAAGTAGTCAAATCGTGTCTACGAATTTGTTAAATTTCTCAATAGAATTGCTAAGTCTGCTCTCTGATAGATGTGTATATATATCAAGAGTAGTTTTTATATCTTTATGACCTAACCAAGTCTGTGCCGTTTTAATATCAATTCCTGCATCAAATAGCATTGTCTGATATGCGTGTCGTAACTGGTGAGGGGTTGATTGAACTCCAGTTTCTCTTTGATACTTGTCCCACCCTCGTGTTACTTGTGAATTATTATATAGCTCACCTTTGTTATTTTGGAAAATATAATTCTGTTTCATTCGAGGGGTTAACAATTCTATAAGATTATCTGTCAATGGTATTTCTCTATTACCTGCGTCCGTCTTAGGTGATTTTTTTATTTGTGGCCGAGAACCCAACCATTCAACCGTTTTATTGATTGCTACCGTTTTGTTATCAAGGTTGATGTCCCCGGGAGTTATTGCCAGAGCTTCACCGCGTCTGCATCCTGTAAATAATATAAAATAGGCAAGTACTCCGAACTCTTTGTCGGTATTCTCTTTAATCTTTTGTACATCATCAGGTGTTGCTGGAAGTCGTTTCTTTTTGGGAAGCCCTTTCGGAACAGTAATGTATTGGCAAGGGTTTGAGTTTATATACTCTAATAATATTGCATACTTTAATATCAAATTAAGCACAAGCATACGGCCTTTAATTGTCTTTGCAGCAAAACCTTTCTTTTCTAAATGATCAAGATACCTGCTGACATCTAATGGCTTTATGTCCTCGATATACTTTGCCTTAAAAAATTCCTTTGCTTCCTTCAGTCCAGGGCGGTACATTTTCAGTGTGTTGTTTTCTAATTTTTCAAAATGTCTGTCGCTCCATTCGTCAGCAACATTACAGAATAGAGTACGTTCCTTCTGTTCTTGCTCAAGCCGTTGCATTTGCTCGTTAAAGTCTCGCATGGCTCCTCGCTCTGATGAGGCTGTGCTATATAGAAACTTAGTGCTCCCATCAAGGAGCTTTATTTTTTTTACATATCGTCCGTCTGCCCGTCTCTTCAATGTGTATCAGCTCCCGTCTGCTCGTTTTGAATACTTAGCCATTTAAATTCAACTTCTCTCCACCTTTATCGGCTTTTTTATAATCTAAATACCACTTATCAATGTATGCCGTGGGATTACAATGCGAACACGGTACGTAGTGCTTAATAGCATTATAGCGATGTATCAGTATTTTCCTTTTGCCCTTAATTAAGTTGCATCTGCTACGGTGAAAATGTCTTCCGCTTTGCGTAACAAACGCGTTAAATTCACGCCCCCAACCGTATTGACGGTTAGTTTTGTATGGTAAGTTGTCGGAATCTATAGAATAACCGACAGGGATACAGACTTGTGCTTTAACCGTTGCATCGACTTCAATAACAGGTATATCTATTTTAAGATTATTGTTTAATTGTCTGCGTTTTGAATGTCGGGAAAGCCCAAAACAGGAAACGACAAGAAAAGCCACTGTAATACCGATGCCCCATATCCAGCCTGTGCTTTTTTGTTCATCTTTTTGGACATAGATAATTTTTGAGCTTGGAACTGGAGCAGGTGTTGAGTCGGGTGTTGATTCAGGAGGACTTGATGTCGCAGGGACAGGAGTATAATCATAGTCATAATCATATGTAGAGGTTGAACCGCTTGATGAACCATACTTATTTTCTCCACTATGATAGTGGTATTCTCCTGTCTTTCTGTTGTAGTGTCCGCCATTGCCGTCAAGGCTTCCTGGGTGAGCAAAGGTGGATGAGGATGTCAAAAGAAAACACAGCACAATTATTTTAACAAATCTCCAAATTTTCATATTTGAATCTCCTCATTATTTTATCAGTCATACTTGTAGTATGAAATATCATCATGAAGCTCCTCGTTCTCGTCCCAAAGCTCGTCATTTTCATACTCAAGTTCATTATACATCTGTTCCAAATCATAATATGCCAATGCTAAGTCCTCATAAGTATAGAACCCCTGTTCTTGAACATAAGCAACGGCTTCCCTTTTATACTCCGCTTCAATGGCTGCAATCTCTGCAGGGGAAAGAGTTGGCATAGGGGTAGGGGTTGGGGTTGGTTCAGGAGTAGGCTCGGGTGTAGGAGTAGGAAGCTGTAGAGTTTCGCCGTCTCTTAGATGAACAACCTCTGACCCGTCCTTCATGATATGCACATGATTACCTTCGGGTGAGGTAGTAACAGCAACTACATCACCGCCGATGCAGTCCTCTGGGTTTGGTTCGGACGAGGTTGAGCATGAAGTTAACATAAATAATGAAAAACCAATAATAAAAATCTTTTTCATACTATCACTCCTTAAAAT
>JAZOBR010000100.1:0-3303 GCA_045596105.1 Candidatus Ornithomonoglobus sp. | reverse complement strand
CGTTTTTTTGTAAAAAATAAAGGTGAGAATCAACACTCACCTTTATTAATCTCTGCCAAGCAATCTGCGCATATGAACTTGTCCCTGAAAGGGGTTAGGCTCTCGGACAAGTTACAGAAAGCACATGAAGTTTCAAATTTTCTGAGAATTATTCTGTTATCCTCCACGAAGATTTCCAAGGGATCCTTTTCGTTAATGTTGAAAGTTTTTCTCAGCTCCTTGGGGATTACGATTCTTCCCAATTCGTCAACCTTTCTTACTACGCCGGTAGATTTCATTCTGTCCATCTCCTTTTACTGGATTTTGAGCCCTGCGTGTAGTGCCGTAGCGGACGCTTTCACGTAGCGTTCAAGCATTTTTTTTGCCGTTATAATTTCGTCTATTGCAAGCGACAGGATACGAAGCTCGTAGGATGTCGCAAGTAAACTGATTTTGTCCTTCTTGTCGGTGTTTATAATGTTTTCACTGTTGCCTGTGGAATAAACCACCGCATCTCGCAGATATACAAGCATTATGT
This sequence comes from Candidatus Ornithomonoglobus sp., assembly GCA_045596105.1. Taxonomy (GTDB): domain Bacteria; phylum Bacillota; class Clostridia; order UBA1381; family UBA1381; genus Ornithomonoglobus. Next base: position 2,786 of record JAZOBR010000100.1, on the reverse strand, counting down.
CGTATATATTCTGTGCCTTTTCCTTGTTTTTGTCGATGTAGTCTGCTACCTCGTAGGCATGGGATTTATTCTTTGAAAGCAGGCGTGGAATCAGGTTGAGTACCTCCTCACGCAGGGTGTCAAACTCTTCATTCTCGACAATCTTGTCTGCCGCTTTTGGAATTCCCGCCGAGTATTTAACAAGAAAATCTATCCTCGGCTCATGGGGGAATTTCTTTTCAATGTAATCACGCACCACCTGGTCGGGACGGGGTGAGAATGTGATTATAACGGAGCGTGAGCGTACGGTTTCAAGTAAAAGCTCACTGTTTGTAGTGACAATTATGAATACCGCATACTCGGGCGGCTCCTCGATGATTTTCAAAAGTGCGTTCTGTGCCTGAGGTGTCAGAATATCACCTTCGTCAATAATAAATACCTTGTGTCGGTTATAGAAGGGCTTTATCATTACCTCATTAACGGCATCGCGAACAGGGTCAACACCGATGGTTGCTCTGTCCTTTTCAGGCTCGATGAAGATAATGTCGGGGTGAGATTGAGCATCTGCCTCTATGCAGGCAGGACAATTACAGCAAGGTGCATTATTTGTGTTGTTGCAAACAAGAGCCTTTGCAAAAAGTCTTGCACATTCGTGCTTGCTAAGACCTGCAGCGCCCTCAAAAATATAAGTATTTGCATTTTTACCAGCTCTTACATTGCTTATAAGCTTATTCATAAGCAATGTATCAAACACCTCATAACCGAACATTTTATCACCTCTTTTGTATTATACAACACAAAGAAACAAAAATCAATATATGAAAGATGAATAGATTGTTAAATTTTTCAAAATATTGTAAAAAAAAACACCTTAAAATGAGGTATTTAATGTCGTATAATTTGAGTAATTTAACGCATAAAACCCCTTGAAATTTGAGTGGTTTTGTGATAGAATATTAGGTGGAATAATATTTTCAGGAGGAAAATTCAAATGATTAAGAAAGAACAGGTTTTAACACAGCTTACAGATTGTGGTCTTGTTGCAGTTGTTCGAGCTAATTCAGCAGACGAGGCTATAAAGATTGCAGATGCTTGCCTGGCAGGCGGATGTACAGGTATTGAGCTTACATTCACTGTTCCCGGTGCTGATAAGGTTATCGCAGCATTGGCTGATAAGTACAAGAATGGAGAGATGATGCTTGGTGCAGGTACAGTACTTGACCCCGAGACTGCAAGACTTGCAATTCTGGCAGGTGCTAACTTCGTGGTTTCACCCGCATTCAACCCCGAGACAGCAAAGCTTTGTAACCGTTACAGAGTTCCTTATATGCCCGGCTGTGCAACAATCACAGAGGTTATCACAGCTATGGAGGCAGGTGCAGATATCGTTAAGATATTCCCTGCTGACCTATTTGGTCCTACAATCATCAAGGATATAAAGGGCCCCCTTCCTCAGGCACAGATGATGCCCACAGGCGGTGTTGACGCTGATAACGTTGGTGAATGGATTAAGGCAGGAGTTGTTGCAGTTGGTGCAGGTTCATCACTAACAAAGGGTGCAAAGACAGGTGACTATGCACAGATTACAGAAACTGCAAAGAAATTTATCGCAAACATTAAGGCTGCAAGAGCAGAGCTTAAGAAATAATTGATATTACTAAAAAAGATGGCCTACGCCATCTTTTTTTAAATCTAAAAGTTCATCACAGGCTACATTAAAAATCTTTGCTAATGTTTTTATTTCTTTAATGTACCAAGGTTTGCGGCTGTAAGGTAAGCGTTAATGAAGCCGTTTAGCTCACCGTCCATAACTGCCTGGATGTTACCCATTTCATAACCTGTTCTGAGGTCCTTAACCATTGTGTAGGGCTGGAACACGTATGAACGAATCTGGTTACCCCAACCATTGTCGGTCTGTACACCCTGAATCTCGGAAATCTTTTCCTTCTGTTGCTGCTCAGCTATTTCAACAAGTTTAGCCTTTAGCATCTTCATTGCGTACTCGCGGTTCTGTAGCTGTGAACGTTGTGTCTGACATGATGCTACAATACCTGTGGGAACGTGGGTCAGTCTTACGGCTGATGATGTCTTATTGATATGTTGACCGCCTGCACCTGATGCGCGGAACACGTCCATTTTAACATCCTCGGGACGAATGTCAATATCAATATTATCGTCAAGCTCAGGCATAACCTCGACTGATGAGAATGATGTCATTCTCTTACCCTGTGAGTTAAAGGGTGAGATTCTTACAAGACGGTGAATGCCCTTTTCAGCCTTCAGGTAGCCATAGGCATTAAGCCCTGAAATTTCCATTGTACAGCTTTTTATACCTGCCTCATCACCGGGCAGTGAGTCCATAATCTCGGCAGTATAGCCGTTCTTCTGTGCCCACATCTGGTACATACGGATTAGCATCTCGCACCAATCCTGTGCCTCTGTACCGCCTGCGCCTGCGTGGAAGGTAAGAATTGCGTTTGAAGAGTCATACTTACCGCTCAGAAGAGTCTGTAATGTCATTTTCTCAATGCTTGCGCTAAGCCCCTCAACGATTTCCTTTACTTCATCTGCAAGGGAGGCATCATTCTCCTCCTCTGCCAGTTCAATCATTACAAGAGTATCCTCCTGGGTTGCAACAATGTCCAAAAAGCCCTGAAGCTTATCCTTTAACTGCTTTGACTTCTGCAAAACCTTCTGTGAGTTTGTCATATCGTCCCAGAAACCGGGAGCGTCAGCTTCCTCATCAAGCTTTGCTATTTCTGCCTCTAAACTGGCAACGTCAAAGTGAATCCCTCAAAACATTAATG